>JARGFM010000013.1 GCA_029210725.1 Bacteroidales bacterium
AACATAAACTCGCCGTTGAAAGCGACAAATGAGGTACACTGGCCCTCGTTATTAACCGCAGTATTCATGTTCATCGACGGATCGTCGTAATAAACCCTGAATACTTCATACCCCCGACCCATATAATGAAACACGTCACTCGTAGTCTGCACCACAAAATCGCCAGCTGACGAAGTGGAAGTGCCTGTCAGATAAACCTCTGAGGTTTCTCCATCTGCAAATGCAAATGTGGTAAACACACAGAATGCAACGACCATAGCCGCCAATCTACTAAACAAACTAACCTTCTTCATAGCATTCACTTATTGAGATTTAGAATAAAACTACTGCGAAAGAAATGCAGAATCAATAAAGTTCAATCAACGACCCGAAGCAGGATATGTAATACAGGTAAAATAGTGTAAATGACTCTGATGCCTTTTAAGCAGCCACTCTGTCGATGATCAGGTCAACGGCATATACATTTCCGATTGGCCGGGCATTCAGATGAAAATGCTTTCTGTAAGAAGACTCCAGCATCTTTCTAACGGCCTTTATACCCAGTCCGGTGTTTGTTACCGTAGAAAGCTGATTGTCCTCCTCACTCTGCTGAGTACCGTTTCGAACTTTGAGCAGGATTTTATCGTCCTTAACCACCAGATGAATGGTCACCCAGCAGTTATTCCTGCATTTGCGGATACCGTGTTTAAATGCATTCTCAATCAGGGTATAGATAGTCAGAGGAGGAATGGTAACACCCGCCGTATCACCCTTGACCTGAAAATCCATAAAGAAGGAGCATTCACCCAGCCAGATCTTTTCCAGGGCAATGTATTCTTTGATGAGAGCAATCTCCTCCGACAAAGGGATCGTCTCCCTGCAGGAATAAGAAACAACCCGCTCCAGGAGGCAGGAAAGGCCAGCAATGGCTTCAGGAGTTTCTTCAGACCGCTTTAAAGAAAGTGCATACAGGTTATTCAGGGAATTGAAAAGAAAATGAGGCTGCAGGAGATTCTTGAACAACTCAAGCTTGTTGCTGTTTTCCTCAGGCTGCCTGTGATTCCGGTAAATCAAGTATTGATCTGCGACCATGGTATTATCTTCTTTATACCGTCTCTGTACATTCCCTAAAACGAATATCACTTATTATGCCAATTATTTTTATCACTTGAATACCTGAATATTACAATACTTTTCCCTGTATTCCTCAAAGGTTAAAAGCGTCCGAAATTGAACAAAGCTGTGCGTCTGGGTACGATTTTGAATCTTACATTAACAGCCTGGGTGCCTTAAACCAGCGGAGCCGGTTAAGCAGAGAAGCAGGAAATGAAAGTGGAGAAAAAAACTTGCCGTCGGGTGAGTTACTTATTAAACCTAAAACCTTAAAGTAAGACTGCTGACGGCAAGTTGTCAATTGATGTACATAGAGTCACTTCAAATGTAACAGAGAGATGCAGGGAATAAAAACTTATTCAGTTTACAACCTGTTGGGAGCTGTTAATAGCTTCCGGCCGGGGGTAAAAGGTCTTCTCAGTACCCGGGTCCATGTTTCTGACGATAATGTAATAACCATAAGCGTGCGACTCCGTACTCACAGAAACCTGTCCCTTAAAACAGGATTCTACCTGTTGGAGTGTTCTCAGGCATTCCTTCATACTCTCCTCTTGCTTTTTTGGTCCGCTGTAAAGTATCTGAATGGTTATCATATTGGAATACCCCGAAGCCTCAATATTTAACTCAGGCATGGCAGGCTCGCCTTCATACTTCCTGAATATTAGGTCCACCAGTGTAAACAGGATCATGGGGGGCATTTGAATCTGCCCGGGGTCGCCGGATACAAAAAATTCCACATCTGGTTTGCACTCCTTGATCAGAGAGACCAGCACCACCAGTTTTCTGACCAGCTCAATCTCCTCGGAGAACAGTTTATGCTGCTCCTCGTGGTAAGTCATCACGTCGTTCAGAAGTTCAGAAGTTAAGGCAATGGCTCTGGTTACATGGGGCGATGATTCGCTTACCATACGATCGATATGATCAATCGCATACAGCAGCATATGAGGCTGAACCCTCGTGATGGCATTCTCCACCTGCTGCTGCAATTCAATATGCTGCAACTCTTTACTTCTGGTATCGGCCCGGTACCATTCCCTGAAGGTCGTGACAGCCAGAAATACAAAAACAATATAAAGATTACCCAGACCGCTCATAACTACATTGGCCGGAGCCAGATAGAGCTCGGTCACCTCGCTGCTTGTCTGGTACCACTTGAATATGAATTCATTGCTCAGGATAAGTTCCAGCACTGAAAACCCGTAAAAAAACAAAAGAAACAGAACAAAGAACACGGGGAACAACCTCTTATTCAGGAAGTAGGGGATCAGAAAATAAGCCACTACATAGGTATGAGCCATAAAGATGGGCAGAGTGATCAGGTAGTAGGAGAACCAGCCCAGGTAAACTTCAAAAGATTCCCCAAAGCTCTTTATGAATGTAAATCCGATAACCCATATCAACCAGAATACCAGATGTCTGAAGCTCCTGTTACCTTCCGGTTTTATGAGGAGGTCCGGTCTCATTACAGGCTCATATGTAGTTCAACTTCATGCTCGCTTTTTCTCTCCCGGACAGCCAGTCTGTGACTGTTAGGATACTCCAGCTCCAGTCTTCTTATACTGTTTTCATTTCTTGTATGACTACCTTTGTCAATGTGATCTTGTGAATCGGAGAGCGAATTGGCTGCCACAAAACGAAGCCTGGAGTCCTGCACTTTCAACTCTATTCTGATCCATGACTTATAAGGATTTCGTTCAGCACCGTAGACAAAACAATTCTCAACGAACGAGTAGAGAATCAGGGGTGCAATCTTTAAACCGCTCATTTGACCCTCCACATCAAGATGAACCTTTAGGCGGTCGCCAAATCTTAAAGTCTCAAGGCCTACAAAGTTTTCAATCATCTCTACCTCTTTTTCCAGAAAAACCTTATCGCTTCTGCTCTCATTAAACAGATAATGAAGAATGGCTTTCATCTTTTTCACTGTAGATTTGAGATATTCGGGCCGGTAGATCGAAATGGAATATAGACTGTTAAAATTATTGAATATCACATGAGGATCCATATGGCGTTCTATCAGCTGCAGCTCTGCCTCCAGCTCCTTTCGCTGCAACTCCCTGTTGTTCAAATCGACCGTATAATGGTCCCTGGCAAACTTAACCAGTGCAAAAAGAGCAACAATGAAGGTCATGTCCTTCGTGTTCACCAGCAGCACTTTCAATGAAATCAAATTTACAGATGGTGCATTTTCAGGAGCTATGGCCTGGTAAAAAATATAATCCGAAAAGAGAAATTTCAGCATGGAAAGCCCCAGTCCGGCAAGAACGAACAAGCTCAGAAAAATGGCTGCCTTCTTCCTGATCAATAATCGCGGAATCAGCACGTATACCGTAAAATAGGCGTATCCGAAAAAGAAGAACGCATTGGTAAATACCATGGAAAATCCCCTCCAGAAGCCCCCGGGTTCCTCAGACCGCGAATACGCCACCCAGGAAAAAAGAAAGACCATGCCCAGAAACAGGAGCAGATGCCTGAAAATCCGGAAGGACAATTTCTGACTGATTAAGAAATCGTACATAACTTAAAAATAGCCTTCATTCGGTGAACTACCATCTCTTATCAATCAATGCAGCATGCCAGCCCCCCCAGTTACTGGTATGAGCGTATATACGCAGTTAACAGATGTTACTGAGTCATTTGCCGGGGTTTTCTCGCTTTTCACTGAAATATTTTAAGAAAAGCGTGTAAATTTGTTATGTTCAAGTGAGATTGTAGGATTGTTTTCATGTTCCTTTATTGTTTTAAGCCCAAACGAAGTAACATACAGCCACCTGTTGGTTGTGGACGACTTATAATTTTAAAAGCATGAAAACAAGGTGTTTGATCGTTGACGATGAACCCCTGGCCAGAGAGCTGATCCGGGGACATATCCATAAACTGGAGAATTTTGAGGTTGTTGATGAGTGCGACAACGCAATGAAGGCTATTGAAGTCCTGCGCAAGCACTCCGTCGACCTGATGTTCCTCGATATCAAAATGCCCCAGATGACAGGGATCGATTTTCTGAAAACCCTGAAAAGGCCTCCCAAGGTGATTATTACCACTGCCTACAGCCAGTATGCGCTGGAAGGTTTTGAACTGGATGTGATCGACTACCTGATGAAGCCGGTTACCTTTGAGCGCTTTTTTAAATCGGTCAATAAGTATTTCCAGTCGGGACACACGGAAGAAGTGGAAGTGGAAGGCGGTAAGGGTGTAAACAGTGATGCCTTTATCTATGTCAAGGAAAATAAAAAAGTCATAAAAATCTATCTGAAGGAGATACACTTTATCGAGGGATTGAATGAATATATCAGGATCCACACGGATAACCGGAGGGTAGTTGTGAAAAGCAGTCTTCAGGGGATTGAAAACAAACTGCCTCCGGATCAGTTTATCCGGATCCATAAATCCTATATTATCTCCATACCGAGAATCAGAGCATTCAATGCAACCACTATTGAACTGGAAAACGCCAAACTGAGAATCGGGAGGAACTACAAAAACCAGGTTTTCAGTGCACTTCACTACAAACAGGAGATATAGATTGATTCTCCTCGCAGCAAGCTGCGAGGAATCATCGATTAATTGTTTATTTTAAATGTGCTCGCTTACCCCGCAGCAGAGCTACGGGGAATGCGCTCGCGTAATTCAACATTTTTTCGTGTTGACCGGCCTTTTGCTGAAAAAAAAGAGGATGCCCATTTAAGACATCCTCTTTTTTATGAATCATGCACCTGCTAAAGTGCTACAGTCTATTGCTTGGTCAGCACCGCGGTCCATTCCTCGCCGTAACCGGTTCCGCCAACCACCGTAATTGTACCATCCGGATTGAAGGTGAGATCGCCAAATCCCACTTCCCCCCAGGGATCGAAGGTATTTACCATAAAGAAATTCCCGCAGACATCCTGGATCGTTCCGGGCCAGTCGCCAAAGGGACACCAGCCTACTGCAGCATAGAAATGATCGTAGGTGCCAAAGGTGAAATCGGAAATCGTATAGAACCCCTCATTCGCTGTAGCTGTGATGCTTACTTCACTCACCAGACCCCCAACCGGATCGGCAAAGTCAGGAAAAGTGGAATTGGTGACCGAAGTGTAGGTTCCCACAATCACATCGGGATCTGAAGGACATACCACTGCTGCAGATATTTTGAAACCCTGGAGTTGCTCGGCGCTGGCCACCAGGTTATCCTGCAGGTTATCGTAGGTGGCTACTTTGCCATCGGTGCCGGTGGCAACACCCCTGAACTCATAGAAGTTGGAAAAAGTCTCTTCCACCGGCACCCCGAACAGGGCTGCCAGTTCATTACCATCCATGGAGAATTGATAGGGGAAGCTGGTGATGGTTGTCACCGGCAGAAAATCTGATTCACTTTCCCCATTGTCGTAAATTCGTTTGACCGTAATCTCGTGACTGGCCACATTACTCGCAGGAGCATCGAAGGTTCCCGATATTGGGGTACCTTCAATATCCTCCGAATTAATATTGGTGTTCACCGGATCGAAGGTCACAAATATCCCCCGCTCCACATCTGCCGGATCAATCAGCATGGGAGTCTCACAGGCGTATAGCAAGGCTGTAAGGAAGATGAATGTAATATATCTAGTTATTTTCATGATCTTTCTCGTTTATGTTATTGAATTATCCCTGCAGGATTGGTATCCCAGAACACCTGCACCGTATGTGGTTTCTGTGCTATGGATGAGTTCAGATTCACACAGGTTGCAGGATAGTTAAAGGTTCTTGGAAAGTTTCCAGCATCGCCCAGCACTCCGGGCTGCAAATTGGATGGCATCCCCGTTCTTCTTACCAGGTTATAGGATTCGACGCCGTTCCCAAACAGGGCGATATAGTACTCCTTAACAATTACCTCCAGGCGCTCATCATCGGTGGCAGCAGCATCATACAGGGAGCCCACCTCGGCCAGGTAATCATTGATATCCTGCTGAGTCGGAATAAAGCTCTGCGCAGCCAGAACTTCGCCAAAGGCCAGCACGTGAGTAATGGAGGCCTCCACGGCATCCAGCAGGAGTTGCCTGGGATCGCCCGTAGTTCCAAGGGTAAGGGCCGCTTCAGCCAGCATAAATTTAACGAAGCTTTCCTGCATAATCACTTCGGCACCGGCGCCCAGCAGGCCTGAAGCGGCAGTACCGGGTACTCCCTGGTCCATGTCAAATTCACCACCGGCAGGATATACTCCCCACAGGGTTCTGGACCTGGTATCCGGTGGAATTCCGTCATCGTCCAGGTGATCCCGTCCCCAGTAACCATCTTCCAGGGTACAGTAGGGAGTTCCGGGTGAATAATGACTCGGAAAATCCGTACCGTAACAGGGAAGCTCCTGGAAATCCTCCGAAGAATAGGTCTGCTGACGATAGAAGTAGTAGCGCATTCTCGGATCCACCACTGCCTTTTCATCATAGAGTGTCCACATGAAGTAATTGGCCATATAGTCATTTCCCCCGTTCAGGTAATTATAGGTAAAATAGGGATGACGACTGTCCGGATTATCCGTATTACGGCTGTATAAGAATACCCAGTCCTCGGACGGATCATCAATCAGATCATTCCCGGAGATCAGGCTGTTAATCTCTGTCGTGGCTCCGGCTTCATCTACCAGCCTCAAATTCAGATACACTTTCAGCTTAAGTGTCTTTGCAAGTGTGATCCAGGCCTCAGTATCCCCCCCGTAGAATAGATCGTTGGATGGAGTTGCGAGGGCTTCTTTGCCCAAATCAGCGATGGCCTCATTCAACTTGCTGATGGCCACATTATACACGGTCTCATCATCCTCGGCTGCCGGATTGAAATTACTTGCATCAAAGGCTTCGGTCCAGGGAACATCGCCGAAGAAGTCCACCAGGGTCACCAGTACATAAGCCTCCAGGATCTTCGTAATTCCTGCATGAATCCACCACTTTTGCTCCTCGTAGATAGGCAGGAAACTATGGGCATCCATCAATAGGCCCTCAAAGGCATTGGCCCAGACATTATCAAAATTAGTGGGATTGTACGCATAGTCAGGATTGGCATCAGCCAGCACCACTGCATCGGGATCCGAGGTCAGCTCCAGTTCAAAAAAGTCGCATGCACCGGTAAGGAAGCCCAGCAGAAGGGTGACTGAAATAATTATAAATGTCTTTTTCATGTTTCTCAATATTTAATGTTCCTGGAATGTCACTTTTATGCTGGCACCATACCTGGTGGAACTGGGACCTGTGATAAAGTCAAATCCAAGTCCGTTCCCCACACCAAGGCTCAGCATATCGGTATCGAAGTTCACATGCTCCGGGAAATTGACGGCTTTGAACCAGATATTCTGGCCCACCAGGGAAATATCAATACTTCCAAAAGGTGTTTTGGCCATCCAGTTCTTGGGAAGGGAATAGGTCAGTGAGATTTCCCTGAGCCTGATGGTGGTGCCGTCAATCACATTGACCTCGCTGGGTGCCTGTGATCCGAAATTGTTAAAGTAGGCATCGGTAGCATTGATTTGAATGTCGTTGGGACTTCCGTCTGCCAGTACACCCGGCATAACAAAAGACTGCATACGGTCAATATTGGTATCTTCGGTGATCCCCCTTCCAATCAATGTATTCACAGTCTCTGAATAAATATCACCTCCCTGGCGATAGTCCCACTGCATGTTTAAGGATAAGCCTTTAAAGCGAAGGCGGTTGATGATGCTTGTCTCGAAATCGGGATGGGGATTTCCAATGATGGCTGGTTCATCCGATTGAAGGAAGTTCCCTTCGCCATCGATAATAAAATTCCCCTCCTCATCACGGGCCACTTCGTATCCGTACATAACACCGTATGGCTGACCGGCAATGGCATAGTTGCCCAGGTCGGTAAAGCCGTTGATCAGAACCCGTTCCAGTCCGGCCCCTAATTCGTCCACTATGCTTTCATACTTGGTGAAGATTCCCCGGACGGTCCAGCTGAAATTGGTGGTCCGGACCGGTGTTACATGGACCTCCAGCTCCAGCCCGCGGTTGGTCATCTGCCCGATATTTACATAGGTCTGCGAATAACCGGTCGAGGGATCCAGCCTGGCATCGGTAATCAGATTGCTGGTTTTCTTCTGGTAAACAGTGACATCGGCCCCCAGGCGGTTACCAAACATGGCAAATTCAACCCAAAATTCGGCCTCCGCATGCAACTCGGGTTTCAAATCGGGGTTCCCCAGGAACCAGTTAATGCTGTTGGAGGGAATCACTGTTCCGTCCCTGTCCACATAAGCCCTGGCGTTGGCCGACAGTACGCTTTCTGTCACGTACAGCGGCGGGAATCCGGCCGAGGTACCATAACCGATCCTAAACTTCAGTAAATCGAATTTAGCATTGGTCTTCAAGCCTTCAAAAAGCTGGGAAGGAATGAAGGAAAGGCTTGCACTGGGATAAAACTGGCTCCTGTTCTCCGGTTGCAGAGAGGAGAACCAGTCGTTCCGTGCAGAAAGATTCAGAAACAGGTAGTTGCTGTAACTGGTTGTTAACTGTCCGAAAGCACCCAGGGTATTTGCGGCGGCGTTGCTCTGGAGCGCATAACCATTAAAGCTGTTGTAGGTGCTGTGATCGCTGAAGTTGTAATGGTTCATCACCCCAAAAACCAGCTGGTTGGTACTCTCCATTCCATCGGTAGTCCGGATATCCCTGACAGAAGAGCCGCCCAGGAGTAAATCCATGGTAATCTTATCCCCGATGTCCTGTTGTAAGGTCAGAAGAACCGACTGGTCCCAGGTGGTACTCATAATATGCCGTGTACGATACAGTCCATTGATATAGTTGTCATTCTGAACCGATCCTTTGTTCAGCTGGTACTCCTGTGTCTCCGAGAAATGGTCAATTCCATACCGGTAGGTCAGGTTCAGTTTTTCCAGGATGTTATAGCTCAGGTTCCCCGATCCGTAGATACGGTTCACATTATCGATCGATTTGGCATATTTGGTCGTCCAGCGGGGATTCTGTATGTCGTTACCCCTTCTGTAATATACACTCCGGTGATCCACAGGGCTCTCAAAGGGAAGTCCCATCAGGTCCACAGACCGCGGTGTATAGAGCACGTCGGCAAAAACAGAAATTCCGCTGCCTCCCCCGATACCGCTTCCATCTCCATAACTGATGGGAGGGGTTACCATATCGGTTTTAACGAAATTCATGGTGCCACTGAAGGTAAGCCGCCTGGTAATCCGGGAACTACCCCCGATCCCTGCATTAAATTTATTCAGCTCATTTCCGGGAAGGAATCCTATATCGTTCAGATAGCTCACATTGGCACTGTAGCTGGCCTTGTCATTACCACCTCTCATGGTCACAGCGGTATTGGATGCAATCCCCGTGCGGAAGAACTCGGTCACATTGTCGTAGGGTTTCAGTTCATACTGAACTCCATCCTGATACTCCGGGAAAGCCCCTATCAGTGATTGATCGGCAAAAAGTGAGTAAGGATGATCTGTCAGAGTGGGAGGATCGGTAAAAGCAGCACCCCAGTTGCTGAAGAAAAATCCGTTCTGCTGGTTAAAGCCATTTCCACAGGAATTCTGAAAAGTAGGCAGATTGACCCTGTTCAGGAAAACAGATTGATTCACCGTAATTTCCGATTCCCCTTCTGCATTGGATCCGTTTTTGGTGGTGATGAGAATCACACCATTTCGTCCCTCAGCCCCGTAAATGGTTGTGGCGCTCAGGCCTTTTAGTACCGAGATGTTCTCCACACTGTTGGGATCAATATCCAGGAAGCGGCTCGAGGTGGCCTGGTTCCCTTCGAGGAATCCCTGTTCATTGTCGGTTCCTGAATTGGTGCTTCCGGAGAAGCGTACCCCGTCCACAATAAAGAGGGGCTGGTTGTTCCCCTTAATGGATGAATAGCCCCGGATGGTGATATTGGTACCTGACCCGGAAACCCCGCTGGTGGCGGTAACACGTACACCTGCCACCTTCCCGCTGAGTACCCTTCCGATGTCGTTTTCCGAATTTTGTTCGATATCCTCCGCATTGATTTGTGATACCGAATAACCCAGGGCTTTCTTCTCCCTGGAGATACCGAGCGCGGTGACCACCACCTCATCCAGTTCCAGCAGGTCCTGTTCCATCACAACATCGATCACTGTGCTGGAACCGATCTCCAGCTCCCGGGTGAGGAGCCCTACGAATCTGAATACCAGGATTTCACCGTCGGTCGGCACAGTAATTACTTAATTGCCATCGACGCTTGTAATGGTCCCCACCGAGGTTCCCTTTACGGACACAGAGACACCCGGCAAAGGTTCCCCGTTGTCAGCGCTGACTACCGTACCGGTAATTTCCCGGGCCTGCCCAAAGAGGGTCAGGGTGCCCAGCGCTATAAATAGCAGAAAGCTTACAAATCTTTTCATAGACTCAGATTTAGATTAACATTTAAGAAATTCGAATGAAAGAAAGCAGAAAGCGTTCTGATTATCCAATAATTTCAGGCAATGGCAGGCTGTTGCAGCCATTCGGTCATTTCACATAAGTTGATATCCATTGACAGCCGGATTGCAGTCATTGACGGGGCAACTTGGCGTCATTGGCTGACAGATTCCTATAGCAAGAGGGAAAAGAAGCCTATAGCTGAGGGTCAATAGGTATCTGAAAGGGGGTCAACGGCCCGGGTTGAGATTTGAATAGTAAAAAGCCCGTACACCGGCTAAATGAAGCCGGTATACAAATTTTCCTATATTTATGAACTTATATACCTAAACTAAACTCTATGCTGACTGTTGCCGACTACCTGATTATTTCCGCCTATTTTCTTGTTATTCTGATTGTTGGAGCCCTCACCGGAAGGAACCAGGAGAAAGAGGATTTTCTGATCTCCGGAAGGAAACTGACTTCCCTCCAGGCCACCACCACCATCTTTTCCAGTCGTATCGGGGCAGCCATCCTTCTTACCTATACGGCCCTGGTCTACATGTACGGAATGGGTGCCCTCTGGTACTTTGTGGGCTCTGTATTCGGGCTCTTTGTCTTCTACTTCTTCGGATTGAAGGTTAAAAAACTTGCCGATAAAGAGAAATTTTACACCATGCCGGACTTTTTCTTCTTCCTGAAAGGAAAAACGGCCGGTTACATGGCCACCATTACCACCATTATCATCATGTTCGGATGGGTCGTCCTGAACTTTACTGCCGGAGCCAAGCTGGTATCTGAGTATACCCCTATCACCTACGATCTGTCGGTCATTATTGTGGGAGGCATTATACTGATCTACCTGATAGCAGGGGGCTTCGATGCCGTGGTCAAGACCGATATCATACAGACTTTTGGAATTTTCCTGCTTTTCGTGCTGATGATGTATCTTCTGACCACCACCAACACCAAACCCGGGCTGGTTTTTATGGACCTCTTCAGCATCCCCGCCATGCAAATAATCAGCTTTTTCCTGGCCGGGTTCTTCATCCCCATGGCCTCACCGGAACTCTGGCAGAGGGTTTATGCCATCAAAAACAAGAAGCACTTCCGGAGAAGCATCTTTTTGTCTTCCCTGTTCTACATCATTGTTGGCTTTATCCTCCTGCTGATCGGACTGGTTATCCGTGCCGATATCCCCGGTATTGCACCCGATACCTCCCTGATCGTGGGTTTCAGTAGACTCTTGCCGGTGGGACTGGCCGGATTGTCCGTAGTGATCATTTACTCGTCGGTCTCCTCCTCGGCCGATACCTATATGTTTACAGCATCCGCTTCAGTGACCCAGGACTTCCTGGAGAAAACAGGTTTAACAAAAACGTATAAGCTGAAAACCACCATGCGGTGGAGCATGCTGGTGCTGATGATCCTGGGAGTAACCATGTCCCTGATTCTCCGGGATATTGTGGATGCCACCTTCTTTTTTGTCTCCCTGACCATGTCGCTTGGACTCCTGGTCCTGGTGCTCTGGATCTATCCAAAAATCAATCGGCTGAGCGTCTGGCTCGCTATCCTGTTCTGCCTGATCGGGGTGATTGTGCCGGCTATTCTGTTCGGAATCTCTGAGCAGTTGGTGATGTGGGCCTTTGCGGCATGTCTCTTTGGCGTGCTTCTGGGAATGATCGTGGAAGGGATCCGGAAATTAAGCGGCCGTTCGAAAAACGGACTGCAATAATCTTTCTTTAAGTGGATAAGAACAAAATGGGAGCAAACTTTTGGGTTTGCTCCCATTTCACTGATAAGTACCCATAGCCACCAATCAGTGCCGAGCTACAGTTATTATGGCCGGCCCAACCAATCATCCCCGAAGGGTTTATAAACAGGCAGGCCCGGGTTCTCGGCCCGTGTTCCGTAAAACACTGACCTGCAACCGTCCTTTCATCCAATGCTTTACACCGGATTTCCGGGACTGGCTCCTGAAGGCCCCTGCCTCAGCCATTTCTTAAGATATGTCTGAGACCAGAGTGAGAAAGCTTAGCGGAACCCCGGAGGATTCTTTTTGGCTCTTCATCCTTAAGGACCAACCATTAAAAGAACATCCAATAGGAGATCTGTGGTTAAATATACCCGGAGACTCTGTCTCCCGGCATATGCCTGGCTCTGGATGAATCTCCGGATCGGGGAAATCCCGATTCCGGCTGGTTCGCTAACCAGATCCCTTGGGTCTGGCTCTCTACACCAGGCGATTCTTCGAGCGGCCTGTTATCTCTTACTCGGTACAATCAAAAATAGACCATCGCCCGACGGAAATCAAGAAACAGGGACAAATCTATATTCACAATTCATCCACAGGGCTTATTAACAAATTGTGAATATCTCCAATCTCAAGCATAGCAAACAATACCTGCCATATCCCGTATGACTATCAACAGGTCCCTGTGCTCTCATGGACGTTTTTTGAAGGGAATCATATCAGCCTGGAGCAGTTTGAGCTCAGGGTACAGGAGTATTATTTCTCCGGATTATCGGACCGCCCCGGCTTTCTCCGGGAACCCTGTGTCCCTTTGGAAATGGAATCCCTCATGGTGGTATCCGCCTCAATATTCTTAAACTTATAGTAATCCATGATGCCCAGGTTCCCGCTTCTGAATGCCTCAGCCATGGCAAGCGGAATCTGCACTTCCGCCTCAATAACCTTGGCCCTGGCCTCCTGAGACTTGGCTTTCATCTCCTGCTCGGTAGCCACTGCCATGGCCCTGCGCTCCTCCGCCTTGGCCTGGGCAATATTTTTATCCGCATTGGCCTGATCCATCTGAAGCACAGCGCCAATGTTTTTTCCGATATCTATATCGGCCACATCAATGGATAGAATCTCAAACGCTGTTCCCGCATCCAGTCCCTTTTCAAGTACGATCTTCGAAATATAGTCAGGATTTTCAAGCACCTCTTTGTGAGATTTGGAGGAACCAATGGATGAAACGATCCCTTCACCAACCCTGGCCAGGACAGTCTCTTCACCGGCTCCGCCAACAAGTTGTTTGATACTCGCCCTTACAGTAACGCGTGCCTTGGCAATCAACTGGATCCCATCTTTAGCTACTGCCGTTACCGGAGGAGTATTGATCACCTTCGGGTTTACCGACATCTGAACCGCTTCGAGCACATCCCTTCCTGCCAGATCAATGGCTGTAGCCATCTTGAAAGAGAGGTCAATATTGGCCTTGCTTGCCGAGACCAGTGCGTGGATCACCTGTTCCACATGTCCACCTGCCAGGTAGTGTGCTTCCAGTTCATCCCGTTGAATTGAAGCAAGTCCTGCCTTATATGCTTCAATCATGGATCTGACGATAATGGTGGGCGGAACCTTCCTCCATCTCATTAGAATCAGCTGTAACAGAGAGATTCGAACACCCGAAAGCAGGGCGGTGAACCACAATCCGATGGGGATAAAATATAAGATAATCCAGAGGCCAATGATACTGGCCACAACAATAATAATCCATGTGAAATCAAATTCCATATCTATTTTTCTTTAACTGGTTTTACACTAATCCGGGTCCCCTCAACAGAGACTACCATTATATCGGAATGTTCATCAATATATCCTTCGGTAGACTTGGCTTCCCGGACAATTCCGTTCACCTCAATCTTACCCATGGGTGCAAGCCGGGTCAGGCTGGTTCCCATATCACCTGCTTTGATCTGGTCCTCGGTAATATTACTGTCCACCGTACTATTTACATCGGTCTTTAGCACCAGACGGTTCCAGGTCCTGGCCCTGAGCGACATGGCAATCACAAATACACTGAGCATCAGGGTGCCGATCAGGACCCATACCCCGGTGGAGGATCCAAAATCATTAAAAGCCTTATAAACACCGACAACAGTCAGCACAAGTCCCCCAATGCCCGCAATGGTAACTCCGGGCACCAGCAGGAACTCGATGACAAAAAGCAGAATCCCCAGTACAATTAAGATGATAATTACGGTCATAACAGAATTAATTATCCACGGAGGCATTCAAACCCCGCGAAATTAACTGGTACCTGAGTTCCCTCATCTCTGTCAGGGAACCGGATCTGACTTCGCACTTGCCTTTAAAATGGGTTATGGTGGCGCATTGCTCTGCCTGTGTCAGGGAGTGATCACAAATTTCCACCAGCACCTCCATCACATAATCGAAGGAATTGACATCATCGTTAAGGAGAATCAGTGTTGCCTGGTTCTGATTATCCACTCCACCCGATCGTAACTTATGAGGCCTGCTGGTAAAATTACTGTCCATCGTAAATGACTATCACACTCATCAAATATATAAAAAAACTTCTTCAATCAACACTCACTCCAATTGTTTTGCCTTCTGTGTGGATACCATGATTCCATGATACCACGCCACAATGAACGCATCTTCATAACCCTGGGAATGAACCCTGGGTATGGCCGTCGAAGCATCCTGATAGCGGGAGAATTTTCCTGCATAATATTTGACCAGGCCCTTCCCCTCCACGTGCTCTCCCGTAATGGGACTGATTCCGCCAAAAGCATCGGGTTCCACCTCAGCCCCAAATGCACCCAGTTGAATCCTGTAAAATGTTCCGGATGGCAATCTCAGGTCCATGGGGATGGGATTGACCTCACTATAAGGAGAACGAGTCAGAATATCGAAGCTGTGGACCACAGAGGAAACAGGGGGTGTTTTTACCCGGGATGTCCCGACCCCCGGCTTCTCCTTATGTTCAGGTTCCGCATAACGATAAACCGTAAGGCCATCCACGACCCTGTCGACTACAATGGTTTCAGGAGGATGAACTGTTTTACTGCTTGCACTTTCCGGTCTTTTTTTCTCCATTTCTGCATAAAGCAGATCTGCCTCTGCCTCCTCATCACGGGCCCTTTTCTCCCATACCATGATCTGTTTTTGCCAGACCCACCTGTCATTCGAATCGTCCGATTCCCTGACCTTTATCCTGGCAATGGCCGCCAGGTCCTTCAGCGAATCGGAAACAGCCTGATGCCTCAGGGCACCTGCCAGGGACTCCCGGTATATGGAAACCTGCTCAATTTCAGGTTCCTTTGAATCACCTGCAGGAGGAAAATCATTCTTTGAAACGGGCGTCTTTTTACTGACCGGCAAAGAATGCCCGGCTTTCCCGATTCCGGCCAGCATCATTTCAGCAGCACCTCCCAGCCGGGCTATCTCCCGGAGCCTCTGATGATCATCCGGGGCTACCTCCTTCTTCGGTTCGACCAGGTGAACCCGGTACACCGTTACCGTGGAATCGGTCCCCATCCTGGTAGAAAAGAAAAGAACCATACCCAGATCTGAACCAGGGAGCAAAAGGTATTCATCCATCACCGAATTCACCGGGAAGCCCAGATTTACAGGATCGGTCCACTGATCGCGGTCCTTATCGTAATGAGACTTGTACAGGTCAAAGCCTCCCACACCCAAGCGTCCATCGGAGGCGAAATAAAGATCATTTTCAATGGGATCAAAATAAGGGAGTATTTCATCTCCGGAACTGTTCAGTGCTGCTACCTCCTCCGGATCGCCCCATGATTTTCCCGCCCCTTTCCTGACTCTGAATATCTGAGCTCCATCCTTTCTGCTCCTGGAATATCCGGAAAAATAGAGATAATCCCCCCTGACCGGATCTTTCGGAATAAACATCAGTCCGGTCAAAGCTTCAGGGTCCTCATCTGACAGAAAATAGGCCTCCGGTTTCTTATTCAGTTCTCCACCTTTCATCTTTACCTGTGTGAATTGCAGGGAATCGGAGAGATCCATAAAAGTCACATTCATCACCTCGTAGGGATTATAAGAGGATGTAATTTCCATGGCACTCCTGCAGGTGCTGATCAGGTGCTTCACATCAAGCTTCTTCCTGTCCTGCCTGCTGGCCAGCATTTCATACTTTTCGTAGCAGTTCCTGGCATCCCTGAAATTATAATGGAGGTGGTAGGCCCTGCCCAGGTAAAAGACGGCATCGGGGAAGTCACTACTTTTGGAAGCCCCGTAAAGCAGCTCTATCGCCTCATCCAACTCCTCGTTCAATTCCACCAGGCATCTGCCGGTATAATAGCTGTAGAACGGATCCCTTCCCCGGACTTCCATTAGAGATCTGAATCCTGAAAGCGCAGCACGAAAATGGCCCTGATTGAAATGACTCAGCGAGGATTCCTTCAGCTCCTGCCTCCTGTCTGGCTGTTGCTGCCCGTAAAGGCATGATCCGGTGAAAAACAGCAGCAGGACCAGAGCTGCAACAAAAGTTTTGGAAACTTGTTTAATCATCATATAAATCCATCATTGGAGAGCAAAAATAGTAATAATCCGGTGCAAGCAGGCAGCCTGAATTGTTAATAAAGACTCTGCCTTACAGGCTACCTGTTTACAGCAATCTTCGTACCTTTAAACTTTAATTTTATTATGTCAGATCTGAAAGAAGGAGATCTCGCTCCTGCCATAAATGCCACAGACGAAAACGGACAATGGATCACCCTCGAAGAATACAGAGGTAAGAAAGTTGTGCTCTATTTCTATCCCAGGGATAATACACCCGGTTGTACTGCCGAGGCATGTGATCTGAGAGACAATTACGCCCGCTTCATTGAACAGGGTTATGAAATCATTGGAGTCAGTGCCGATAGCGAAAAATCGCATCAGAGTTTTAAAAATAAATACGATCTTCCTTTCCGGCTGATCTCAGATGTAAATAAAAAGGTTCTGCAGGATTACGGAGCCTGGGGTGAGAAAAAAATGTACGGGAAGAGTTATATGGGTATCTTGCGGAAAACCTTCATCATTAATGAAGAAGGCTTTGTTGATAAGATTATTGAAAAAGTAAAAACCAAAGAACACAGCAAACAGATATTCACAGAATCATCACATTAAGTAATAAAGTCATATGAGCAACGGAAATGGCAGTGATACGAAGCAGGAGAAACTAAAAGCTCTTCAGCTTACCCTGGATAAGATTGAAAAAGGATATGGTAAGGGTGCCATCATGAAACTGGGCGATAATGCAATTGAAGATGTTCAGGTGATCCCGTCAGGATCACTGGGTCTGGATCTGGCTCTGGGTGTTGGAGGTTATCCCCGGGGAAGAGTGATCGAGATTTACGGGCCGGAATCATCCGGGAAAACTACTCTGGCCATTCATGCCATTGCAGAAGCTCAGAAAGCTGGTGGAATTGCTGCCTTTATAGATGCTGAGCATGCTTTCGACCGCTTTTATGCAAAAAAACTGGGAGTTGATATTGAGAACCTGTATATCTCTCAACCCGATAACGGGGAACAGGCACTTGAAATCGCCGATCATCTGATCCGTTCAGGGGCCATCGATATTATTGTGATTGATTCAGTGGCTGCACTCACCCCCAAGTCTGAAATAGAGGGAGAGATGGGTGAATCAAAAATGGGCCTGCAGGCCAGGCTCATGTCCCAGGCCCTCAGGAAACTTACAGCCAATATCAACCGTACCAATACCACCTGTTTTTTCATTAACCAATTGCGGGAGAAGATTGGTGTGATGTTCGGAAATCCTGAAACCACCACCGGGGGTAATGCACTGAAATTTTACGCATCGGTGCGCATCGATATCAGGCGCATCGGTCAGATAAAAGAGGGAGAAGACATACAGGGGAACCGGACCAGGGTGAAAGTGGTTAAGAATAAACTGGCACCCCCCTTCCGAAAGGCGGAATTTGACATCCTCTATGGCCTGGGGATTTCTAAATCGGGTGAATTGATTGATATGGGGGTAGACCTGAACATATTGAAAAAGAGTGGTTCCTGGTTCAGCTACGGGGAGACCAGGCTGGGGCAGGGCAGGGATGCTGTAAGGAATCTTTTAAGGGATAATCCCGAATTAGCAGAGGAGATCGAAGAAAAAATCAAGCAGGCCATCCAGGATTCTGAAGTATAGATAAAAAAATACTAATCTGTCTGTCAGACATGAATTTCCTGTTACATTTCATATTTATCGCAGCTTTTCTGCTTATTTATATCATTGCGATTATTATTCTAAAACCATTCCGGATACATCGGAAACGCCCCGTTTCTACCATCCTTATCAAAGCCAGTTACCTGATATATCTGGCCTGCTTCCTGTTGATGGCCTATCTCATTCTTTTCTTTTCAGCCAGTTCAGAGCCGGCCGATGAGGTAGATGAGGAGAAGATACTCAACGCTCTCACGGTGTTTAGCATCTTCGCTTTTTTCATACCGAATATCGGGATCATGATTCGCCGCAGAATTGGCACCTGGCGTGTCACCTACAATTATATAGTGGCCGGTTTGAATCTTCTTATAGCCCTGGGAATGATCTGGTTTATTATGGACCTGCCCTGGAAATTCAGGACTCATTGAGCAGTCTCAATGCCGTTTCTATCTTCTCTTCCATGGAGAGAGTACCCTCCAGCCAGTGGATTTTAATGCCCCTGCGCTCCATCCCCCTGAAGTAGGTCATCTGCCGCTTGGCAAACTGGTGTATGGCGGTATTCAGTTGGCTGAACATCTCTTCAAAGCTGAGCTCGTTTAACAGGTACTTACTCACATAGCGGTATTCCAGTCCATAGTAGTCAAGCTGAGCGGCCTTCACCCCTCTCCTTAACAGCTCCTCCACCTCTTCCACCATCCCTTCTTCCATTCGCAAGCTTAGCCGTTGGGTGATCCGCTCCCTTCGCAACGTCCTTTCGAACCGGATTCCCAGTACAAGGGCACTCCGTTCCTTTTCCGGAGCCGGATCTTCTTCCCGGACAGACTGGTGCCTGGCAATCTCAATGGCCCGGATCAATCGTTTACGATGCGCTGTATCAGTAATATTATGAAGAGGGACATGCGACTTGAGAATAGCCGTCAGTTCCTCATCGCTCTTTTTTTCCAGCTCCTGTCTCAGAGAAGAATTCAAAGGCACATTCAACAAGCGGTAATTCCGGAGAACGGCTTCCAGGTACAGGCCTGTCCCCCCGCAAAGCACCGGGAAAATCCCTCTTTCGGAGATATCAGTAAACACCCGTAAGAAATCACGCTTAAAAAGATAGACATTGTACTCATATCCAGCATCCAGGATATCAATCAGGTGAACCGGCACCCGGCTGTGTTCTACCAGGTAATCATCGTAATCCTTTCCGGTTCCAATATCCATTCCCCGGTATACCTGCCTCGAATCGGCACTGATAATCTCTCCTCCCAGCTCCTTTGCCAGATGAGCGGCAAAAGAGGTTTTACCTGCTGCCGTATGTCCGAGAACCGTTAATATTTCCACCATTTCCTGGTCACGTGAAATCAAATATACCTTTTTTATATCTTTGAGGACATTTACAGTTTTGGGAAATAAAGTCCACATAAGGAACAAGAAGGCCTACCACGACTACGAGATTCTGGAAAAATACGTGGCAGGGATTCAGCTACAGGGGACCGAGATAAAATCGATCCGCATGGGTAAGGCAAGCCTGGCAGACTCTTACTGCCTCTTTGTAAACAAAGAACTTTATGTCCGGGGCATGCAGATCGCGGATTATACCTGGGGCAGTTACAACAAGCACACACCAGGCCGTGACAGAAAACTGCTGATGACGCGCCACGAACTAAAAAAGCTGCAGAGAAAGACCCGGGAAAGCGGCCTCACCATCACCACACTGAAAATCTTCATTTCGGACTCCGGATATGCTAAGCTAGAGATCGGATTAGCCAGGGGAAAGAGAGAGTTCGATAAGCGTGAAACCATTAAAAGAAAAGATACCCAGCGCCAGATGGATCGCTTGCATAAGATTAAATAGCCCGGGTCTTACTGAGAGAAAAAGAAATCATTAAGCTTTCTCACCTCCTCCAGGTCCAGCTGATAATCAAAAAACTGATCGATCACCTGCAGCAACTCCTCAAATGAGAGTTCGCCATCTCCGTCCGTATCAAGCATCTGGAAATTTTCCGGAATTTCAAGCTGCGAATCCAGCCGGTACTGACCGCTGATAATAGTCGTATATGCATCCACATCCTCCCGTGGCATGGCATTGTCCCAAGGCTCCATGACTGTCAGATAATCCTCATCCGTAACCGTAATACCTTCTTCATCGACCCAGGCGCCCGGTTGTGTGGACAGCTCTCTGTCCAGATAATCAGCCACTCCATCCATATCACCATCCAGCGGGCAGCCGAGTGAGTCCACCTCAACTCCGTAAGGTGAGCCCGGACAACGGTCCGTGACATCCAGAACAAAATCTCCGTCTTCGTCATCAAAGAGAAGGGGATCAAACTCCACATCCGCATACAGGAGCTCGACGGTCCTGGTACTAGGATCGGAGAACAGATCGAAGTGAAGGGACAGGTGGGAAAATACAAAACTGTCATTCCCCTTTCTTCCTGCAATGCTGGTTCCTTCAAAAGCCACATTATCGAGCATATCTGTCATGGCATAGTGATAGGAAATTCCCAGGCTGAAAAAGGCACGGCTGCTGATCCTGAAATGACTCCCAAGTCCAATGGGAAGCACCAGGGCCTTCTGACTATAAGCTCCCAGTCCAAATTCCTCCTGCTCCAGAAGACGAAGGTCGGTCTCATATTCGAAGTCCCTGTACAGTGGAAGAGCTCCTTCCGGAAGTGATTCCGGGCTATCCATGATCGAACCATCCGACCAGTAATAATATGTATGTCCACCGGCATCTGTCAGGTCCCCTTTTGCACTGAAGGTGAGGACCCCCACTCCCACCGACACATAGGGCCTGAGCAGGGCCTTTTTCTTAATCATATGGCCAAACCTGTATTCTACATTTGCCCCGATAGAAGACACCGATGATCTGAAATTCAGATTCCTCGATAAATCGCCATAAGAATAGGAGTTGCCACTCAGGTTTCCGAGCAGATAGGAGAAGTTCCCTGTGAAATGGTGCTTCCTGTCCACAAAAGTGGCGATATTCAACGATACAGCATTGTTTCCGATCACCGGGCTTAGCATACTGTTGCGCACATCGCCACGGAAATTTAACACCCCGTATGAAAATGAAACCACCGGCATATACACCGGATTCTCCACGGTGTCGATCCGCTGAAGCAGCGAATCATAATCGATCTCCTGTGCATTCAGAACAAAGGGGAGCATGGCGAAAACCAGAAACAGCTGCCTGTATGTGCGATTGTGTTGCAAAGGCCTTGAGAATTACTTTATTTCTTATCTGAGGGCCCCGGCAGAAACACGATTGCCATTTCTGTAACCCACCACAAATGCGCCCACGACCTGCGGATAAGTATCAACTCTCTCTTTGTACGAAAGAGCCTGCTCATAGGTTTGGAAAGGACCAACCGTATATTTAAAGAAACCCTGATGCTGCTCAACAAATACCTCCCTGTCCACTCCTATCTGCCTGTAAAATGCATTGGCATCAAAGGCATTCAGATTGGCCGACAGTTGTACCCGGAAATAGCTTCCTGTGCCAGGTTCAAGTACCTTCGTATTGGCTATCAGCTTTTCCGAAACCCGTCCTTCACTGGATGTGCTGACAGGAGGACTGCTCTCTCGCTCCAGGGCTGTTATTGTTCCTGTACTTCCCGACGGAATCGTTCCCTTTTCAAGAAGAGCACGTTTCTGAGACTGGTTCAGATTTTCCAGGGGCACATCCATCTCTACCACCTCGGTAACCCTGTTTTCATTTCCAGCTATATAGGTCAGCAATCCTTCCACCAGCATATTCCCCTGAGGTTCATTCTGTTTGGGCACAAGCCTGTAAACCACCTCAAATTCCGGCTGCTCAGGCAAGTTCATCCATATGAACTTTACAGTTGAGGCTGCATGTGAAACGATTCCATCATTTGAATTCACCTCTTCAAAAAGATAGCCCGATGGGATGGTCTCCTCAATTTTGGTATATTTGCTTCCAGCGGGAGTATTTATTAAAAGCCGAACCTGGTAAGCACCGCTGGACTGCAGCTCAGGCTTTTGCCTGATAGCCATCGTAAAAGTGGTCCCCTCCGGAGCCGTGGAAGGAGCCACAACATCCCACCCCCTGAAATCCCCGATATCGAGCATTAAGCCGGGATCGATGGAGCTGTTGGGTACGATGGTGATCTCCCTTTTTTGATCGAAATTCAGAAATTTACGTTCGTCTTCAACCACATAAGCAAAAACACCTCCCAATGTGAATGATCCCTTGAGCCTTGGATCCACAGACACTTTGTAGGATACAGAAATTTCGTTTGTATTGGGCATTTTCAGCCATATGATCCTCACCCTTTGTTCGTCAAAACTGAAATCTGCATTGGGGGAGCTCACATTCGTGGCAGACAGCCCCATAGGAAGGTCCTGAGAAAAACGGGAATAGTCTGTAAGTGAGCCCTTTTTGATGGTCACGGTCACTGTAAAATCCTCTCCGGCGTTCACCCTCAGAGGATGATCTACGGATAGTTCCACCTCCTGTCCGGAAAGAGAGTATGACAGGAGAAACATGGAAACGGCCAGACAATAAGACATGTACTTCATCATAAAGAAGGGTTAATTCACGATACAATGTACAAAATAATTTCTCAAATAGTCCCCGTAATTACTAACACTGAGCCATTAGAGCACTCTAGAAATTAGGACTCAGGAGATATTTTGAGTAGAACTTGTTGATTACACTCACAGCATCTTCCGCAGTGTCAACAATAGTAAAAAGACCCAGATCCTCCTGACTGATATTCTTCTGTTCCTCCTGTACCACATTTTCGATCCAGTCCACCATTCCTTTCCAAAAACCGGAACCAACAAGCACGATGGGAAATCGTCCGATCTTCCCGGTCTGAATAAGGGTCGCCGATTCAAAAAATTCATCCAGGGTCCCGAATCCCCCTGGCAATACGATAAATCCCTGAGAATACTTCTGAAACACCACTTTTCTGACAAAAAAGTGCTTGAATGTGATCAACTTATCCGCATCAATGTAAGGATTGGAGCCCTGCTCAAAAGGGAGATGTATGTTTAATCCCACACTGACCCCATCACCCCTCATTGCCCCTTTATTGGCTGCCTCCATAATACCGGGGCCTCCTCCGGTTATAACCCCGTAGCCACTCTGGGTCAATTGAAATGCAATCTCATCCGCCAGTTTATAATACTTGCTATCCGGATTTGTCCTGGCCGAACCAAAAACGGAAACGCAGGGACCGATGGAGGTCATTTTTTCGAAACCCTCCACAAATTCAGCCAGGATTTTAAAAATCTGCCAGGAATCAGAAGCTTTTATCTCATTCCAGGTTTTCTGCTTAAAGGCCTTCTTGATCTTATCTTCATTGGCAATCATTATCTTCTGCTTTTTATGAACAATTTAATATAATTATCTCGAAATCAGCTCATCCCTCAGGAAATTACCTGTATAGCTATCCTTCACTCCGGCAAGCTCTTCAGGGCTCCCTTCGGCAAGAATGCTTCCTCCCTGGCTGCCACCCTCCTTGCCCAAATCAATGATGTGATCGGCCACCTTTATGACATCCATATTATGCTCGATCATGATCACCGTGTTGCCCCTGTTTACCAGCCTGGCAATTACTTCCAGCAATACCCGGACATCCTCAAAATGAAGACCCGTTGTAGGTTCATCCAGGATGTAAAGAGTTTTGCCGGTATCTTTTTTTGCCAGCTCGGCTGAAAGCTTCACCCGTTGTGACTCTCCTCCCGAAAGAGTAGTGGAAGGTTGCCCGAGTCGGATATATCCCAGTCCAACCTCCTGGAGGGTAAATAATTTCCTGCGTATGGAGGGTATACTGGAGAAGAACTCCACGGCCTGGTTAATGGTCATCATCAGAACATCATTGATATTTTTGTCCTTGTACCTGACCTCCAGAGTTTCCCTGTTATAACGTTTTCCGTTGCACTCCTTGCAGCGTACATATACATCAGGCAAAAAATTCATCTCAATGGTTTGAAGGCCGGCACCACCACAGGTTTCACAACGCCCCCCTTTCACATTGAAGGAGAATCTGCTTGCTTTATATCCCCGTATCTTTGCATCGGGAGTCTGTTCAAACAACTTCCTGATATCGCTGAAAACGCCCGTGTAGGTCACCGGATTTGACCTGGGGGTCCGGCCCAGGGGACTCTGGTCCACTTCAATCACTTTATCAACCAGCTCAAGGCCCTCCAGTGACTCATAAGGAAGCGGCTCCCTGTTGGACCGGTAAAGCTTCTGGCTTATAATGGGGTGCAGTGTTTCATTAATTAATGTGGATTTGCCGCTTCCGCTGACCCCTGTAACACAGATAAATTTCCCCAGCGGAAAAGCAACACTCACATGCTTAAGGTTATTGCCGGATGCTCCGCGAAGGATCAGCAGCTCCCCGCTTCCGGATCTTCGCTTTTCAGGTACAGGGATCTTCTTTGTCAGGTTCAGGTACTGGGCGGTAAGCGTCCGGCCCTTCAGAATCTGCTCCGGTGAACCACTTGCCACCAACTCCCCTCCCAGCCGGCCTGCCCCCGGACCCAGATCCACAATATGATCGGCAGAAAGGATCATGTCCTTATCATGTTCCACCACGATCACTGAGTTGCCCTGGTCGCGAAGACTCTGGAGTGAAGCAATAAGCTTTCTGTTATCCCGCTGATGCAGACCGATACTCGGTTCATCCAGTATATAAAGCACATTGACCAGCCGGGAACCAATCTGTGTAGCCAGACGGATGCGCTGACTCTCTCCCCCGGATAAAGAACGGGCACTGCGCTGCAGCGAAAGATAGTTAAGCCCCACATCCAGTAAAAATCCAAGCCTGCTTCTGATCTCTTTCAGGATGTCCCTGGCAATGATATTTTGCCGATCGTTCAGATAATCCTCCATGTGGCTGAACCACCGGGAAAGCTCCCCAATATCCATGGCCGACAGATCAGCGATATTCTTTTCATTGATCCGGAAATATAACATTTCTGCCTTCAGCCTGTTCCCTTTACAAACAGGGCAGGTCACTTTCCGGATAAATTGCCTTGCTTGCTGTTTTCCCTGCAATCCGTTTCCCTCTCCTGCATGGTTCTGTATATGGTTGATAATGCCCTCGAAACTTAAAAAATAGTTGGAGTCGGCTCCCAGAGGGGTGTTCTGCAGTTTCAGGGGCTCCTCCGATCCGAAGAGAAT
Organism: Bacteroidales bacterium; assembly: GCA_029210725.1. Lineage (NCBI taxonomy): Bacteria > Pseudomonadati > Bacteroidota > Bacteroidia > Bacteroidales > Bacteroidales bacterium. Next base: position 25,530 of record JARGFM010000013.1, read on the forward strand.
ACAGTTCAGAGCCTGTTCGGGGATCTCCTTCACCGGGATATCCAGGCTAAAACCGTACCTGGACGCAATGGCTTCCAGTTGCCAGAATATCAGGGAATTTCTGTACTTGCCAAGGGGCTCCAGGGCCCCGCTGCGGATGCTTTTACTATCGTCCGGAATGATTTTACGAATATCCACGTCATTAATGGTCCCCAGTCCGTTACAGTTCGGACATGCTCCCTGTGGCGAGTTAAAGGAAAAACTGTGAGGAGCCGGTTCATTATAGGAGATTCCCGAAGTGGGACACATCAGCTGGCTGGAGAAATAGCGGGGCTCACTTCCATCCTTCTCCATGATCATGGTAACTCCCTTGCCCTGTTTCAAGGCTGTTGAGAGGGACTTTCTGAGCCTTTCCCGGTCCTTGTCCCGGACAGTGAGCCGGTCTACAACCACCTCAATATCATGATTTTTATAGCGGTCTATACGCATCCCGGGGATGAGCTCCTCAATCTCACCATCGATCCGGGCATAGATATAACCATTCCGCCTGACCTGCTCAAAGAGCTCCCGGTAATGACCCTTTCGTCCCCTCACCACCGGAGCCAGGACATAGATTTTTTTCTCCAGAAAAGCATCCATAATGATGTTCAGGATCTGATCCTCGGTGTACTTCACCATCTTCTCGCCGGTCACATAGGAGTACGCTTCGGATGCCCGTGCAAACAATAGTCTCAGAAAATCATAAATTTCGGTTACCGTTCCCACGGTGGAACGTGGATTCTTGTTGGTCGTTTTCTGTTCGATGGATATCACCGGACTCAGGCCGGAAATCTTGTCCACATCGGGACGTTCCATATTGCCCAGGAACTGGCGGGCATAGGCACTGAGGGTCTCCATATACCTTCTCTGTCCCTCTGCATAGATGGTATCAAAGGCCAGGGATGATTTACCACTTCCACTTAAACCGGTAATGACCGTCAGGCAGTTCCGGGGTATAGTAACATCAATGTTTTTCAGATTGTGAACCCGTGCACCCAGCACTTCTATTTGTTGCTCTTTCTTTCTCACGGCAGATTGCTTTCCCTCTTACTTATGCGGGTCCCATGCATCACTGCGGCGAAAGCCTTGTTCCGGGATCAGAATCTCGTACTTCTTTCGGGAATTATTAGTTAACTGAATATCTCTTAACCAGGGATTCAGATACTTTAAAATCTTGTAATTGGTCCCATGGGCTTCTGCAAAATCAACGAAATCAGCTATGGTAGAATCCACTTCCAAGGTATATACAGGAATTTCGGGATACATTTCTTTATCTGACAGCTTAAAACCATAGGCCGCAGGGTCTTCAAAGATAAGTTTAAAAGCCAAAACCCTGTACAGGTAGCGTGCGGTCTCTTCATTCAGGAGCAAATCATAATAATTGTCCTTTTTTTGCCGGTCGATCTGCCGGTCCATTCCCCTTCTCCCGGCATTATATGATGCGGCAGTCATGGTCCAGTTGCCATATTTCTCAAAGGAATCAATCAGGTACTGACAGGCTGCCTCTGTGGATTTTCCCACATGATAACGCTCATCCACCTCGGAGTTCACCTCCAGTCCGTAGTCCTCGGCTGTACCCTTCATCAGCTGCCAGAATCCAACAGCCTTTGCGGGAGAGACTTCCTGTGTTAAGCCACTTTCAGCCACTGCCAGGTATTTGAAATCATCGGGCACCAGGTTTTTCTTGAGCACCGGTTCGATCTGAGGAAAATAGCGATTGGCCATCTTGATCAGCCTGATGGTCTGGGAATGAAAATATGTATTGGATAGCAACTCCCTGTCCAGCGCCTCGCTGACATCAAAGAGGTCCAGGGGAACCGGTTCACCCGCAAATGTAACCTGGCCGGGGACCTGCACCCCGTAAACCGTATACGACTCTTTATCTTCAGGCTCTGCCTCGCCCGGTCCGGCTCCGGTAAAACCTGTAGCCGCCAGTCCAACCGCCAGCATAGCTGTGATGGTGAATAACACAATGAAAAGGGAATGTTTTGCCCTTCTCTCCTTCTTCTCCCAAAGCATAATTTCTCAAAATAAAATGAAAATCCTTTTCTACAGCAACGTGTAAAATTACTTTTTTGTTTCCATTCTGCTAAAGAAAGAGATGAAAGCTGCTAGAAGGTGTAGCTAAGGCCGGTATAAAGCCCCAGAGAATAGGGTCTGGTGGAAGGAAGGGTGGCATCGTTGATCGAGTTGATGAAATAACGGAACCTGGGCTCTACCATAAGACTGAGTTTCCCTCCCAGATGATAGATCATCCCCAGGCCTGCATTGCCCGAATAATTAAAGGTGTTTACATTGGAAAGGTAACCAATCTCCTCCCTTCCCGCAGCGGTCTCCATGGTCACATAATTTCCGACCAGGATATTTGTGCTCATGCCACCCACAAGTTGTAGTTCAATGGTCCGGTCAATAAGCGAATAACGCAGGTTAAAAGGCACCTCCAGGTAATCCAGATGCTGCCGGATACCCGCTTCAGAAGCCTCTGCCTGGCTCAGGACTCCGTTTGAGTATGCTGCTGAATTGTTTTCAGCATTGATCTTGTATCCGTTCATATAGATATCTCCGGAATAGGCAACAATATTGCCCACCGAATTACTCACAGTCTTTATATCGGCCTGTTCTGTTCCGTTTCCGAAGAACATTTCATCGTAAATCTGATTAAATACCTGGATACCAGTGGCCCCGATAGCAATACCGGTTCTGTTGTAATAGATCCCCGTTTCGAAGGCGAGTCTGGAATTTCTCCGGTAACTTATATGGACACCGGTAGAATATGAGAGCACTCCGGTCTCGGCAGGATTGTCAGGGACAACTCCGGCTTCAGCATCACGGAAACTGTAGAGGGGCGACAGGGAAGCACCCAGCATCCAGCGGGGATCCCTCTTCCGCTCCGGAACGCTTACCGGGAAGGGATCCTGCTGAAGATCAGGGACTGAATCCGGAAGAGGGTCCATGCCTGGATGTTTCACCGGTTCAGGTTCTGAGGGGCTTACAGTGGCCGCTTTAACCCTTATTTCCGGTTCAGCTTCCTGTTCAGCCGGCCTCCCGCTTGCCGCCTCAGTCAGAGTTTCCATTTCACGCCCTGCTTTCACTGGCGTCTCACCAGCTTCATCTCTGGCCATGGCAATCTGCCTGGCGGCAGGAAGCGCTGAATCCTCAGGAAACGCAGCCAGGGCTTCAACGACCTTCTGCTCCAGATTTGTAGGCTTATCTGGTCCGGCAGGCCCTTCTGCATCCGTCTCACTTATCAAAGAGTCCTCCCGGGGCAGATCGGGACTAAAATAGTGTATTCCCAGGGTAACAACCAATGCAATAGATGCTGCCGAGGCCAGCAGCAGGATATAGATCCTCTTCCTGTTACGCCCGTCATGGATTTGGCCGGAAATACCCTCCCAAACCTTTTCCGGCGGATCCACCCGGTAATTTACCAGCTTATCCTTCAGCGTTGCTCTGTTCATATCTGACTGGTCCTTCATTTTACTAATGCTGATCCATACATGGTCCTGACCTTCTCCTGCAAAATAACCCTGGCTCTGGAAAGGTTCGACTTGGAAGTCCCCTCAGAGATTCCCAGCTCTTCACTGATCTCCTGGTGTGAGTATCCTTCGATGGCATACAGGTTAAAAACCATCCGGTACCTGGGGGTCAAAGTCTGAATCAATCCCACCAGCTCCTCGCTGGTGATCCTGTCCAGGGCCTCCTCCCCGCTTTCCTTATCATACTCCTCCTTCACCTCATCGACCCGCTGGAGAATGATCTGGCTACGGTATTTCTCCAGTGCCGTGTTGATCATGATTCTGCGGATCCAGCCAGGCAGGGCAGCCGGATTCTTCACCTGATCCAGTTTCGTAAATACCTTAATGAACCCCTCCTGCAAAATATCCTGGGCATCCTCTTCGCTGGTGGCATATTGCAGGCACAAACCATACATGGCTGAAGCGAAACGCCTGTAAAGCTCCTCCTGGCTTGCTGCCTTACCACGTTTGCACTTCTTTAATAATATATCCAGCGTATCTGCCAATCCAGTTTTCCTCCGAGACAAATTTATGCAAATTGGCAGGATTTCACATCCAATATCACAGGAACAGGATGCAAATGAGTTTACAGAGGTTGCGTACGCAACCTGCAGCTGTCCTGATACGTCTTATTTTTGAAAAGGACCTGCCGGATCACCATATGGCAGCAGCGTATTCGTAGTATAAACAACGTTAATAGGCAGGAAACATGAAACCAAACAGATTTATCCTCCTGTATTCCCTGGCACTCTCTGTGCTGGGATGCAGTTGCAGCCAGGAAATAATAGCTCCGGAATTCGACTACAATCTTAAGTCTGCCAGGCTTATCGAAACCAACAATGAATTCGGCCTGGAGCTTCTTAAAACGGTATTGACAGCAGAAGAGGAGCCTAATGTGATGATCTCTCCGACCTCTGTCAGCATCGCACTGGGCATGGCTTATAATGGAGCCGGGACCGCCACCAGAGAGGCCTTTGAAGAGGTCCTGAACTATGAAGGGCTCACCCGGGAAGAGATCAATGAGATCACCAGAGAGCTGATCCATGTACTGGTCACCAATGTCGATGGCAACCTCCTGGAGATCGCAAACTCCATATGGTACAGGGAGGCTTTCCCGGTGGAACCCGAATTCATCAGTTTAAACAGGCACTATTTTGATGCGGAAGTAAATGAGCTTGACTTCGGGAGGGCCGATGCCGTTAAGACCATCAACGACTGGGTGAATGACCAGACACATGGCAAGATCGAAGAGATCATCGATGCCATTGATCCTGAAGAGATGATGTTCCTGATCAATGCCCTCTACTTTAACTGTGTATGGGAGGTGGAATTTGACCCGGAAAATACCCGTCAGGAAAATTTTTACAACGAAGACGGAAGCCTTTTCGGAAAGGTGGATATGATGCAGATGGAAAGTAACTTTATGGTGGCAGAGGGCAGCTCTTTCAGAGCCATAGAACTACCTTACAAAAACGGAAAATTCAATATGCTCCTGTTCCTCCCTTCCGCAGAGAGCTCCGTAGACCAGCTGGTGCAGGAGCTGGATGGTGCAAGCTGGCAAAGCTGGATCGACAGTTTCCAGGAACAGGAAGAGTTTATGGTCTTCCTTCCCAGATTCGAGTTCGAATTTAAACGTTCACTGAAGGAGGATCTGGAAGCCATGGGACTGGAAATACCCTTTACAGACCAGGCCGACTTTAACGGAATCAGCCCCATTCCTCTATTCATTTCAGATGTGATCCACAAGACCTATATCAAGGTGAATGAAGAAGGAACCGAGGCTGCTGCTGTAACAGCGGTCGTCATGGGAGTAACCTCTGTCGGGCCTCTGAAGGAACTTCGTCTGGACCGCCCCTTCCTGTTTGCCATCACAGAAAAGAGCAGCCGGTCCATTCTGTTTATGGGGAAAGTGGACGAGCCGGACTATTGATCCTCCCGGCAGTATATACCCGGGTTCAGGTCTAGATGTGTATAACCTCCCCGTAAGCGGCTGCGGCAGCTTCCATAATGGCCTCCGACATGGTGGGATGCGGATGGACCGCTTTGATGATCTCTTCTCCGGTGGTCTCCAGTTTCCGGGCCACTACAAGTTCGGCGATCATTTCAGTCACATTGGCACCAATCATGTGCGCCCCGAGCAATTCCCCGTATTTGGCATCAAAAACCAGCTTGACAAATCCATCCTTTGCACCAGCAGCAGAAGCTTTTCCGGAAGCGGAAAAGGGAAATTTACCCACCTTCAACTCATAACCTGCATCCTTTGCAGCTTTTTCGGTCATCCCCACGGAAGCCACTTCAGGGCTGGTATAGGTACAACCTGGAATATTCGTATAATCCACGGGCTGCGGATGATGCCCGGCAATCTTCTCCACGCAGGTAATTCCCTCTGCCGAAGCCACGTGTGCCAGGGCAGGACCACCCACAATATCTCCAATAGCGTAAACACCGTTTACATTGGTCCGGTAGTAGTCATCCACCTTTACCTTGCCTGCTTCCATCTCAATTCCAAGCTCTTCCAGTCCGATACCCTCCACATTGGGGGTCACTCCAATGGCGGAAAGAACAATTTCCGCTTCCACCTCCTGCTCGCCTTTGGGGGTCTTTATCTTTACCTTGCAGAGCTTACCGGAAGTATCGACGGACTCCACCGAAGAGGAGGTCATGACCTTCATCTTTGACTTTTTAAAAGAGCGCTCCAGCTGCCTGGATACCTCTTCATCCTCCAATGGAACCACATTTGGCAGAAACTCCACCAGGGTCACTTCTGTCCCCATGGTATTATAGAAGTTCGCAAACTCGCTGCCGATCGCCCCTGAACCAACAACCACCATGGATTTAGGCAGGGAAGGAAGGGTCATGGCCTCCCGGTACCCGATGATTTTCTTCCCGTCCTGTTTCAGGTTGGGAAGCTCCCTGGATCTCGCTCCGGTTGCCAGAACAATATGAGATGCTTTTACTTCCGTGACTTTTCCGTCTTTATCGCTCACCTCAACAACACCTGGAGCTTTTAATTTCCCGGTGCCCTTGATCACTTCGATCTTATTCTTCTTAAATAAAAACTGGATCCCCTTGCTCATACCCTCGGCAACCGTCCGGCTGCGTCCGACCACCTTTTCAAAATCTGGTTTTACCGAGCCATCAAGCACAATGCCATAGTCGGCAGCATGCAGGAAGTACTCGTATACCTGGGCACTCTTCAACAAAGATTTGGTGGGAATACATCCCCAGTTCAGGCAGATCCCTCCCAGGGATTCACGTTCTATCACTGCAGTTTTCAATCCTAGCTGGGTGGCACGAATAGCCGCCACATAACCTCCGGGTCCACTGCCAATCACAATAAGATCAAAATTCATTTTGCTTGGGTTTTTGTTATCTCACGAATTTACGAGATTATAACAAGCAAAACGAATTAGGGTTTAATGAATCAGTAAAAATCCGCCGGATTCATGAAGCCACGATTGAACTGTTTTTAAGGTAATAAAGCTGATTTTAGATGGATTCCAGGAACAAATCCATGAATGCGGGCACACAACGGGACGCCAGGTCATTGGGTGAGTTCTGCAGGAAGGCAATACCTACATCTTCGGAGGGACAAAATGCGATCTCCGCTCTGTAACCCCGTATATATCCGCCGTGATAAATGATTTTTCTTCCCTGGTATTGATAGATTCTCCATCCCAGACTATAGTAACGTTCCCTGAAAGGCTTCCAGTACCTGGTGTATTGCCATTTCAGAGGAGTGTATATCACCGGAGTGGAAATCTTACTGATAAGCGTTTCGGACATCCACTCTTTCCGATGGCCCAGTAAGGCCAGCAGCCACTGCCCCATATCAGAGATACTTGCATTGACCCCGGCTGCAGGCAATACGTTATAATAACCCTCATGCGGTTGAAGTGCAACATACCCCTTGCTGGTCCTCACATGAGGGAAAGCCATATTTGAATTCTCATTCAGTTCAATGGGGCCGGCCGAAGCATCCCTCATTCCCAGGGGCTTGAATATCTTCTCCTGCAAGAGCACGGGGTAAGGGATCCCCGTACTTCTCCGGGCAATGGGATCAAACATGCTGAACATGACATTCTGGTAACCGTAGAGTTCCCCGGGGGGCGCCGAGATATCCACTTCATCCAGGTGGTCTATGATGGTATATAATTCCTGGTTTGCCTCCACCAGGTTATCAAAAGCATAAGGTACCAATCCCGAGGTATGGCTCAGGAGGTGTTTAATGGTAAGACCGGCTGTATTGACGGAATCCTTCAGGGAAAATCCCGGATAGTGATCCACGACCCTGTCGTTCAGGGAGAAAGCACCATCCTGCTCCAGCATTCCGGCCAAAACCCCGGCAAATCCTTTGGATACAGAGGCCAGCCTGAATAGGGTATGCTCATCCACCTCTTTCCGGCTTCCATATTCCCGCTCTCCGTATGTCCCCGTATAGACTATCTTCCCGGCATGAACGATCGTAAAAGCTGCTCCCACCGTGGAGCTGCTATCCAGTTCCTGTTCCATGAACCGGACAAATTCCCTGATTGGCGGGGCAAGGGGGACCGGGATCCTCTCTGCAACCGGCTGCTCCGTCATCTGTACCGAAGGAGTATCCAAAGATTTGGATCCGCTGGCAACAAAAATAGTCATTGCGGACAGCAGCACCGTTACTGATAACAATACCGCTGTTTTAATCCATCGACCGCTCATACTACACCCATCTTAAGCTCCTCTATCTGCTAAACAGGCAAAAGTATAACTATATCCAAAACTACAAGGCGGGTTTTGAAAAAAAAATCAACAATCAGGATTCTTTTGTTGCATCAAAGACCTTGGTTGCCGTAGCAATGATACTGGAAATATCGGCCAGGTTGGAAGGCATAATCATGGTATTGGACTCCTTCGCCAGTTTCCCAAATTCAAGAAGATACTGTTCAGCAATCCTCAGGTTCACTGCATCCTTTCCACCCTTTTCATTGATTGCCATGGCAATGGCCCTGATCCCGTTTGCAGTGGCCACAGCCACCTGTTCAATTTCCGAGGCCTTGCCTGTAGCCTCATTGATCCGCTTCTGCATCTCCCCTTCCGAATTCTTGATCAGCTCCTGCTTGGAACCTTCAGCCACATTGATCTTGGCCTGCTTTTCTCCCTCCGACTCGGCAATTACGGCGCGCTTTTCACGTTCGGCACGCATCTGTTTCTCCATGGCATCCTTAATGCTCTGGGGAGGAATGATATTCTTTACCTCGTAACGGGTCACTTTAACACCCCAGGGATCACTGGCCTTATCCACCGCATTCACAATGCTGTTATTGATGGTCTCCCGTTCTTCGAAGGTCCGGTCCAGCTCCAGCTTTCCAATAATGCTTCTCATGGTGGTCTGTGCAATCTGTATGGATGCGAACTGATAATTATCGATCCCGTAGGAGGCTTTCATAGGGTCAATCACCTGCAGGTAGAGGATTCCGTCAACCTCCACCGAGATATTATCTTTGGTGATACAGATCTGTGAGGCCACATCAATGGCCTGTTCCTTCAGGGTATGGCGGTAGCGTACCCGGTCGATAAAGGGAACAATGATATTAAAACCGGCCGTCAGGGTCACCCGGTATTTGCCCAAACGTTCTACAATAAAGGCGCTGCGTTGGGGGACCACTTTAATGGAGGATAAAAGGAGAATCAGTGCCAGGAAGATCAATCCGGCATACACAAGGGTGAGTGCATTCATTTCCATAAGATTGTATTAGATTGTTATAAAATCGAGAATGAAGGTGATTATGAGCCTTTACCGACCTTAAGGGTAAGACTATCCTTGCTGCGGATAAATACCCAGTCGCCTTTGGAGACAGCTTCATCGGATATGGCAGACCAGCGTGTCCCCTTAAACTCAACCTTTCCGGCTCCGTCCTTGAAATCATCAACAGCTTTGGCTTTTCTGCCAATAAACTCTTCCAGCTGATCGTCGGTTTCCTTATCGGACCGGCTGAAGAATTTCTTTTTCAGGTATTTCCGGAGTAAAACCAGCCCCAGTAAAGAGGCCACCAGAAAGATCAGTATCTGCCCATTCAGAGAAATATCAGAAATGGCGCAAACCAGTGCCGTTACCCATGCCCCGGCACCAAAGAACAGAATGACCAGGCCGGGCAGGACCAGTTCCAGAAGCAGCAGGCCCAGTCCGACCAGGAACCATATCACCGCGGGATCAGATAATATTTCCATGTCAGGGAGTTTTTTACTAAATTAAAAAAAAACGGGATATACTCCATTCAAATTCCAGGTAAAATGGGACCTGTATGGCTTATTTCATGCGCTTCAGTTTACAAACTATCATTACATTTGCAGATATATCTTCTCTCAATGGGCAAATACGAATACACAAACCGCGATATCAGCTGGCTCTCATTTAACTTCAGGGTGCTTCAGGAAGCCATGGATAAAACTCTGCCTTTGTATGAACGTATTAAATTCCTGGCTATCTATTCCAATAACACAGAAGAGTTTTACCAGGTAAGGGTGAGTTATTACAAACAGATGCTTCGGCACGAAGGGGAGTTTCCCAAACAACACTTCAGGGAGGTGAACCCGGCAAGCATTATCAGGCAGATCAATGAGATCGTGACCAACCAGCAATCGATCTTCCACCTGATCTTTGAGGAAGAGATCCTTCCGGAGCTTCGGAAAAACAATATCATCGTCGTAAATGAAAAGGATGAGCTGACCGAAGAACAGCACAGGTTTATCAGGGAGGTATTTTATTCGACCATCATCACATCCATTCAACCAGTTCTCCTGGTAAAAAAGAAGGTCCGGCCTTTCATGAAGACCGGTCAGCCCTACATGGCCCTTAAGATGGTCAGTAAAGACAGCAATAAGCATAAACAGCAGGAACGCTACGGAATGATAAAAATTCCAACCGATCATAATATCTCCAGATTTTTGGAACTGCCCGAAAAGGACGGCAAGCATTACATCATGTTCCAGGAGGATGTGATCATGAAGCACATCGATGCTATTTTTCCCGGATACCATGTCAAAGATTCTTACTCTTTAAAACTGACCAGAGATGCCGATATGGAGTATGACGACTATGAGGGAGAGGATCTCATTGACGCCATCGACCGGATCAGGTCGGTCCGATCGGTTGGGAAACCCAACCGTTTCCAGTACGACAGGGCCATGCCGGAGAAACTTCTGGAATACCTGGTCACCTCCTTCGATATCCCCAGAGACATCCTGGTGATGGGTGGAGACCGGCACAATTTCAGAGATTTTTTCAGTTTCCCGAATCCTGCCTATCCCAAATTTGAGATCCAAAGCCTGCCGCCCATACCCATCCCTGCTCTGGCCAACCAGAAAAAACCCATTGCCAGTCTGATCAGTAAGAAAGATTTTCTTTTAAGCGTTCCCTACCAGCCCTTTGAGCACTACCTGAGGTTCCTCCGGGAAGCTTCCACCGATCCCAGTGTTAAAGAGATTAAAGCCACCCAGTACCGGGTATCGGATCATTCAGTGGTAGTTAATTCCCTGATTGCAGCCGCTGAAAACGGAAAGAAAGTAACTGTGTTTGTCGAGTTGAAAGCCCGATTCGACGAGGAGGCCAACCTGAAATGGGCCTATGAAATGACCAAGGCGGGAATTCGCATCATTTACAGCATCCCCAAGCTGAAGGTACATGCCAAAATCGCCCTGATTATCCGTAAAAAGGGTACGAAATACGGAGATCAGGCCTATCTCGGAACCGGAAACTTCAATGAGAAGACAGCCCGCCTTTATGGAGATCACGGTTTATTCACTTCCAATCCTGAAGTTGTCAGTGAGGTTAAAGAGTTGTACAGGCACCTGGAGGATCAGGAGATCCGTCCCGATTTAAAACATATAATGGTGCCGGGTTTTAATATGGTTCCGGAATTTACCAGGCTGATCAACAAAGAGATAAGCAATGTGAAACAGGGTAGAATCGGGTATATCCTATTGAAGATGAACGGGCTGCAGGACAGAGAGATGGTGGACAACCTCTACAGGGCCAGTGAAGCCGGTGTAAAGGTGGACCTGATTATCAGAGGCGTATGCACACTCCGGACAGGAATGCCCTATAGCAGGAACATCCGGGTCATCCGCATTGTGGACAGGTACCTGGAACATGCCAGGGTCTTTATATTTCTGAATGATGGGGACCACCAGATCTACCTGGGATCGGCCGACTGGATGAAACGAAACCTGCGGAGCCGGGTGGAGTGCGTCTTCCCGGTTTACGATCCGGATTTGAAGAAAGAGTTACTGGATATACTGAACCTTCAACTCTCCGATAATGTGAAAGCCTGCGAGATAGATGAAAATCTGAAAAATCAGAGGATCATTACCAAAGGTCCCGATATCAGGGCTCAGATAGCCATTTATGAATATTTCAAAAATAAGTACACCATACCCAAGTATTCCGTGATTCCCTGACAATCCGATGCACGAGAGTAAGAAGAATATATCTGCCCTATCAGTCTCTGAAGGTGTCCCGCAACCGGGTTCCATAAACCAGCGGGCCGTGGATCAACGTAAAAAGGCTAAGAAAAGGCCCTACACCAGCGATGAACTGCTCCTGGAGATCCGCCGGGGAGACATCAGCATGCTGGGTCAGGGCATCACCCTCGTGGAGAGTTCCCTGGAAAGCCACTTTCTGACCGCCCAGGAGCTTGTTGCGGCTTGCCTGCCCTACTCAGGATCAGCCTTACGGGTGGGCATCACAGGGGTTCCCGGAGCGGGGAAGAGCACCTTTATTGAATCCCTGGGTAAGCATGTACTCCGTAAAGGGGGCAGGCTGGCAGTGCTGGCCATTGATCCAAGCAGCGAACGCTCCAGGGGCAGTATACTGGGCGATAAAACCCGGATGGAGGAGCTGGCAGGAAGCCACCAGGCCTATATACGCCCCTCACCCACCGGAGGCACACTGGGCGGAGTTGCAAGAAAAACAAGGGAAACCATAATTCTCTGCGAGGCGGCTGGTTTCGATACCATTTTCGTGGAAACAGTCGGAGTCGGACAATCCGAAACAGCAGTTCACAGCATGGTCGATTTCTTCCTTCTGGTCATGCTGGCAGGGGCTGGGGATGAACTGCAGGGCATAAAAAGGGGAATTATGGAAATGGCCGATGCCATTGTAATCAATAAAGCCGATGGTAATAATATGGGAAAAGCCCGGAGGGCACAGGCCGAGTTTGCCAATGCACTGCACCTGTTTCCACCTGCGCGCTCTGGCTGGACTCCCCAGGTAAAGACCTGTTCCTCCATTTACAACATTGGGATCACTGAAATATGGGAAATGATACAGGAGTATGCTTCCCTGGTATCAAAAAGCGGCTTTCTGAAAGAACGCAGGCTGGAGCAGTCCAGATACTGGATGTATGAGACACTCAGGGATGGCTTGTACAAGCAGGTATTTAATGATCCAGCACTGAAAAAGGAGCTGGAAATTCACGAAAAAGCCATTTCCGAGGGGCGCACTACTGCCTTCATGGCCGCCTCTGCTATCTTGAATAAATTTAAATCAGGTAATTCCTCTTTCTGACTCTTCCCCTCTTAAAGAATTAGTTGTATCATTGCGCTTCCATACAAAACTCAATTTGATATGCGCAAGTTAATCTGGATCATGCTGGCCATCATCGCCCTGCAGGCCTGTGATCAAAAAAATGAGACTTACAACATCGAAGTCAGCCTGGAGGGATCCGAAGGAAAATGGATCAAATTACTGGCCCGGGAAGACCGGAATTATGTGACCCACGATTCTGTCCTGGCGGAAGCCGGTTCGGCTGCAGTACTTAAGAAAGGTGTTAAGGGTGTAACTACCATGTACCTGACCGTGGAGGATGCCGAGGGATCCATCCGCTTGCTGGTGGATAACAGCAATTATTCCATTCGGGGGAACATGGATGATTTCGAGATTGAAACAGATAGTAAACCCCAGAGTGACCTGAATAACTATAATGAAACACTGAAGCTCGTCAGGGAAAAAATGAACGAATTGGTGACTGAGCTCCGAAAAAGTCCCGATCCTGAAAATCCTGCAAAAAGTGACAGCCTGCGAGAGGCATATTATGCCCTTTATGAAAAACAGGATGCCATGGACTCAATTTATATCGCGGAGAATCCAGCATCCTATGCTTCCGTACTTGCATTGAGGAACACCTTCTATACCCTGGATACCGAAGGACTGGAAACAGCTCTTGCCAGACTGGATGCACCTCTTCACCAGATGGAAGAGTATATCTACATGTACGGAAAACTGGAAAGAATGAAGGCGGTGAATATCGGACAGCCCTATACCGATTTTGGACTGGAAACACCGGAAGGCGAAATCCTGAAAGTTTCGGATGTTCACCAGGGTGGGGTGTTGCTGATCGACTTCTGGGCCAGCTGGTGCGGTCCCTGCCGTAGGGCCAATCCGGAAGTGGTTGAGATTTACCATGAGTATCACGATTTGGGCTTCGATATCCTGGGAGTATCCCTCGACCGGGATTCGGCCAGCTGGATAAAAGCCATCGAAGATGATCATCTGGTCTGGAACCATATTTCAGATCTGAAGTACTGGAATTCAGAGGGAGCAGAACTTTATGGGGTGCCGGCGATCCCGCATACCGTACTCATTGACAGGAACGGGATTATCACAGCCAAGAACCTGCGTGGTGATGAACTCCGCGAAGCCATAGAGTCCCTCTTATAATAATCCCGGGCAGCGGGTACCCCGAAAAGCGATCCCGCTAGCTGGTCTTAATAACTTCTCCTTTGACCCACAGGATCAGTTTACTCTTCCTGGGATCATTGGTTATGATTGTAACCGTTTTGTTCTGGTTCCCAAGCTTGCCGGCGGAGTTAAATACCGTCTTGATATTAACCGATTCACCCGGAGCAATTACATTTTTTTCAGGCTGAACGGCTGTACACCCGCAGGATGCCTTCACTTTCCTGATAAGAAGATCTGATTTGCCGGAATTGCTCAGCACATAGGTATGCTCCACCTTCTCTCCCTGACTGATCTTCCCAAACTGAAACTCCGTATCATCCACATGGATCACCGGGGCCCTGGCCAGTTCTGCTTCGCTCAGCGCAGAAAAATCCTCCTCAATATTAGCACTGACGACCAGGCTGTAGGTTCTCTCCGTTTTCCCGTTGATATCCAGCGGCATGCGGTCGATTACAAATCCCCAGTCATTTCTCTCAGGTGCGCTGTAGCCGGCAATGATCATGCCCTTTTGTCCGGGTTTCAGCGTGGCAGGTTCCATCTTAATGGTCACATGGCCGGGGACCCTCTGAAAAGCCACACTCACATTCTCATCCGAATTATTAATAACTTCCAGCTGCTTCTCGGTATTGGCAGTATGTTTCAGATTGCCAAAAGCCAGGTGATTAGATTGCAGGCGCAGGGGGCCCATGGCATACCTGTAGTCATCCTCTATAGTTCTGGGTTTGGGCTCCACCTCTCCGGCAATGGTCAGCCTCACACTTCCAGGATTGGAGTTTGAGATCACGGTCACATATTTCCTGAATGCACCGGGCCTGCCAGCCGGGTCATACGTGGCGGCTACATAGCCTTTCCCGCCCGGAGGAACCGGCTCCCGCGTCCATCTGGGTGCCGTACAACCACAGGACGCCGAAACATTTTGAATGATCAGGTCACTACCCCCCGTATTAACAAATTCAAACTTATAGCTTACTTTCCCATCCGCTTCTCTAAATTTACCGAAATCGTGCTCGATTTCGTTAAATGAAATTTTGGGCTGTACCGTCTGTGACATCAGCGGCATCATGAAAGCGGCCAAACAGATCAACAAAAATCTCCGTTTCATATTCCAAAAATTTATATTTATGCGCTAATAAAATAATTAGATTCATTCACAACTGTAAAATTAACACAAATAAACCAAAAATAGTTGCATAATTTTTGAGGTACCCTTAGGAGTACAAAAATCGGGCCGGGATTAAAAGCTCTGTTTTACGAATAATGCTTACTTTTAAAATGCCAAAACAGGAAATGAGAAGCGTTGCTAGAATAGGGCTCCTGTTGTTCCTGATGCTCAGTTCTGCAAATTTGTCTGCCCAGTTTTATAACGGGATGCAGATGAACTTCGGAAAGAACAGAGTACAGTATAACAACCGGTACTGGAAGTATTATCGTTTTGAGAGATTTGATGTTTACTCTTACGAAAACGGGACCGATCTCTCTTTGTATGTGGCCGATTTTGTTGAAAAAGAACTGGCTCTGATCGAGCGCTTTTTCGATTACGAGATAGAGCGGCGTCTAATTTTCCTGACCTATAACAAACTTTCAGATTTCAGGCAGAGCAATATAGGGCTGGTCTCCGAGGCCGAGGAGTATAATATCGGGGGAACCACAAAAATTATTCAAAACAAAGTGTTCCTCTATTTTGACGGCGATCATATGAACTTCGAGCGGCAGATCAGGGCTGCCATAGCAGAGGTATTGCTGACTGAAATGATGTATGGGAATGGGGTCAGGGACAATCTGACCAGCAGCACCATGATCAACCTGCCTGAATGGTACCTGGAGGGCCTGATCTCTTTTGTCTCCAATCCCTGGGACTATGAACTGGAGAACCGCGTTAAGGATGGGATTGTTTCCAATAAATACCGCAAGTTTGTCAACCTGCAGGACGATGATGCCCGTTATGCCGGGCACTCCTTCTGGAAGTATGTTGCCGACCTCTACGGAGCCTCCATCATCCCACAGATACTATACATAACGAAAATCAATAAGAGTGCCGAGAGCGGCTTTCACTATGTTCTGGGCAGCAAACTCAAAGAGCTTTCCATAGACTGGACCGCCTACTACCTGGGCCTGTATACCTCCACGGAAGAACGTGCAGGGCTCCCGGATCAGGGAAAAATACTGGAGAAACCCCATAAAAGGAGGGTTTACCAGAATATCAGGATTAGTCCCGATGGCCGCATGGTAGCCTATGTGACTAACCAGAAGGGTCAATACAAGATCTGGATACACGATGAAAGCTCAGGCAAGTCTAAGAGAATTTATAAAAGGGGGGAGAAACTGGACCAGATTAATGATTACTCCTTCCCTGAAATCGCCTGGCACCCCTCCTCACAAATTCTGGGTTTTGTGAGCGAAGAGAAGGGTGAGCTTAAATTCCATGTTTATAACCTGGAGACTAAACAGATCACTACCAGGAACCTGCTCTATTTTGAAAAAGTACTGGACCTTAGCTTCTCACCAGATGCACGAAAACTGGTCATCTCCGCGGTGGTTGACGGTCAGACCGATATCTGGGTCTTTGATATCGCTGCATCGACCAATGACCGGATCACCAATGACCTGGCCGACGATTTCAATCCGAAGTTCATAAACAATATGAACAACATCTCCTTTGTCTCGAACCGCAGAAGCGATACTCTTTACCTGGAAAACGATCCTGAAAACAATACGACAACCGCCTATGCGGTATTTGTATATGATTATGCGAACAGGAGCCCCGAACTCCAGAAAATATCAGAAGGAAATTATATCAATCATACACAGCCCCTTTCGCCAGGTCACAACGAATTCTTTTACCTGAGCGACAAGAATGGGATTGTTAACCGCTATTATGCCAGATACGACAGCACGATCAGCCTGGTCGACACCACCATTCACTACCGCTATTTTGCCAACAGTTTCCCTCTTTCCAATTATAAACGTAATATTCTGTCGCACGACATCAATACGGAAACCCAGGAGATTGCCGAGATCATTTACAACGATCGCAGGTATCATATGTATAAATATCCCATGGAATTTGACCGGAAATACGGAAATAAACTGGAAGCTACTGAATACAGGGACCGGCATGTGAGCAGGCTTACCACGGAAGACTCCATCCATCACGTGGAAAAGAAGGTTATTTCCATGAAGGATATTGCCAACAATCAACTGGTTCATGAGGGCGATACGATAGCCCTGCAGGAGTTTAAGATCGATATTAATAAGTACATCTTTGAGCGGGAAAAGCTAAATTACTACAATAACCAACTCCGAAACAGGAATCTGAATCTGGTGCTGGACTCTATGGAGAACAAGCAAATGGTGTATATCGATTACACTACTTCCTTCTATCCCAACAAGCTGGTTAACCAGATCGACTTCAGTTTCCTGAATGCCTCTTACCAGGCCTTCACCGGTGGGGCCTTCTACTTTAATCCGGGTCTGAACCTCTTGTTCAAAGTGGGGGCCAATGACCTGTTTGAAGATTACCGGCTGGTGGGAGGTGTCCGCTTTTCCACAGATTTTGACAGCAATGAATACCTGCTTAGTTTTGAAAACCTGAAACAGCAACTCGATAAACAACTGATTTTTCACCGCCAGGTGTTTAAAAACTATATCGATTACAATACCTGGGTCAAAACCTTCACGCATGAACTACTGGCTTCCGTGAAGTATCCCATAAGCCAGACCCTGGCTGTGAAAGGAACGGCCTCCTTCAGACATGACAACTCCGTGTTCCTCTCCACGAACAGTGAAAATCTCAACAAAGAGAATATACTGAAAGTCTGGGGAGGGGTAAAAGGGGAGTTAATCTTTGATAATACCAGGAAACTGGGGACCAATCTGTACAGCGGTATGCGATGGAAAGTATTCGGTGAAGCATACCGCCAGATAAATGCGGCTAAATCTGACCTGTTTGTAATCGGAGCCGATTTCAGGCACTATACCAGGATCCACCGTTCGCTGATCTGGGCCAACAGGATCGCAGGAAGCGCCTCCTTTGGCCGGAGTCCCCTGATCTACTACCTGGGAAGTGTGGATAACTGGGTCAACCTGAACCAGTCCAGGACCCCCACTTTCAATGAATCAGTAGCCATAGATTACTCCCGGAATTATGCCTATCAGGCTCTTGCAACAAATCTCAGGGGCTTCTCACAAAATATCAGGAATGGAAGCAACTTCCTGGTCATCAATACAGAGCTCAGGTGGCCCATCTTCCGCTACCTGGCTGGTCACCCTCTGGGATCGGGTTTTCTTAACAATTTCCAGGTGGTCGGATTTGCCGATGTTGGTACCGCATGGACCGGCCTTCATCCGTTTAACGATGACAATGCCTGGAACACGGAAATTATCGAAAATGGCCCCATGACCATTACCATTGATGCAAACAGGGATCCAATTGTTGGCGGATACGGATTTGGGGTCAGGAGCCAGCTGCTGGGATATTTTATCCGCCTGGACTGGGCCTGGGGAGTGGAGAACATGCAGGTGCAGCCAAGAATGTTTTATCTCTCACTGAGTCTGGATTTTTAAATCCGTATTAGCACTGATGAACCTGGAGCAGCTGATAGCCCACACCCTGACCGACACTCTTATGGAAGAGATTATCTCTATCCGTCGTCAGCTTCACCAGTATCCCGAACTTTCATTTCAGGAGTACAAGACCTCCGCACTGATCAGGGAAATTCTGGACCGGTGGGGAATCGGCTACACTTTTCCACATGTAAACACCGGTATCGTGGCCCAAATCAAGGGAACAAGTCAGGGCAAACGGATCGCCCTCCGTGCTGATATGGATGCCCTGCCCATTTCGGAAAAGAGCGGGCTTCCTTACACCTCAAAGCACAGCGGGGTGATGCATGCCTGTGGTCATGACATGCATATGGCTTCCATGCTTGGCACCATCCGTATTTTATCACAACTGAAACATGAGATTAAAGGAGAGATCCTCTTTGTTTTTCAACCAGGCGAAGAGCGAATCCCGGGCGGAGCTAAACGGATGCTGGAGGAAGGGGTCTTTAAAGGACGGGAACCAGATATGATTATCGCCCAGCACGTTCTGCCCGAGATGGATGCCGGACACGTGGGTTTCAAACCAGGGGTCTATATGGCAGCCAATGATGAGATCTATATAAGAGTCAGAGGTAAAGGCGGGCACGCTGCATTGCGTCAACAGATCAGGGACCCGGTCTTAATGGCCTCCCGGATCCTTCTCTCCCTTCAGGAGGAGATCTTGCGTTTGGCTCCCCGGGATTCTCCCACAGTTCTCTCCTTCGGGAAAGTACTGGCTGATGGTGCTATGAATGTGATTCCGGATGAGGTAATCATGGAGGGTACTTTCCGGACCATGAACGAGGAATGGCGAAAAGAAGCGCACACACACATCAAAGAGATTGCCACGGATATTGCCTACGCCGGTGGAGGATCTGTGGAGGTGGAGGTCAGACATGGTTACCCCTTCCTGAAAAACCATGAACAGATAACAAGGGAATCCAAAAGACTGGCCATTCAGCTGCTGGGAAAAGAAAAGGTGGAGGATATGGATATCCGGATGACTGCGGAAGATTTTGCCTGGTTTACTCAGGATATCCCCGGCATGATGTACCGGTTTGGAGTCGGGGTTCCTGGTTCCGGCCAGCCTTATTCCCTCCATACTCCTCAGTTCAGAGCTAACGAATCTGGCCTGCGTACCGGAATCTCACTGATGTCTTACCTGGCTGTAGAATTACTCAAAATAGAGCCTTTTGAAAAAATAAATCCCTGACAGGGATTGCTTAATAGAAATTTGAAATTAAATTTGCTGCGTAGGAATTAAAAAAAACAGATATGGCTTACGTAATTTCAGATGATTGTACTGCATGTGGCACCTGTATTGATGAATGTCCGGTTGAAGCAATAAGCGAAGGAGATATTTATATAATAGACCCTGAACTGTGTACTGACTGCGGCGCTTGCGCAGATGTTTGTCCCGTTGAAGCAATCAGCCCGGAATAGGGTCGGGATATTAAAGCATGAAAAAAAGACCGCCTCCCGAGGGGCGGTCTTTTTTTATAACTTTGTTCTGAGATGAATCTCAGGAACAGGATATTTGTGATCATTTTCGGCACCGATACCCGGGCCGGAAAAACCTTTGATGTGCTGCTGCTCTGGATGATTATTCTGAGCGTCACTGTAGTAATACTGGAGAGTGTTTCCTCTCTCATGGAAGCTCATCACCAGATTTTTATTTCCACTGAATGGTTTTTTACCATTGTTTTTAGTCTGGAGTATTTACTGAGAATATATAGCTCCCCCCGGCCATGGAGGTATATCAGCAGCTTTTACGGGATTATTGATATTATGGCCATTCTTCCCACCTATCTGGGACTGATTTCTGATCAAGCCACCTTCCTGCTTACCATCCGCGCGCTCAGGCTGCTCCGAATGTTCAGGGTGTTAAAGCTGGGAAGATATATCAGTGAAGCTGCCATTCTGGTGCGGGCGTTGAAAATGAGCATCCATAAAATAATCGTATTTTTCGGTGCCGTGATGAGCCTGGTTCTGATCCTGGGCTCTATCCTCTACCTGATTGAAGGCGAGGAGAACGGATTTACCTCCATTCCTCAGAGTATTTACTGGGCCATTGTGACTGTGACGACTGTCGGCTACGGTGATCTTGCCCCGGTCACGGTTCTGGGAAAAATCATAGCCTCCATGGCTATGCTCACTGGTTACTCCATCATTGCGGTTCCCACCGGGATCATAACCGTGGAAATGGGAAAGGCTGCAAAAGCGAGCCTGAATAGCAGACCGGCAAGCTGCACAAATTGTGGACATAAACAACACGATAAGGATGCCCGTTACTGCAAGATCTGCGGCACCAGGATAGTGGATTCGTAACAGTATGGTATATGTCTTGATTCGGGTAGTTTAATCAAAAAATACTACGCTTTCAGGAAACGAACTGAAGCTTCCTGCAGCTATACACGCATGCTCTTTTATTTCATATCCTGCTTTAAACTTTCATCCTTCGAATCTGTCTAACTCTCATAACACTAAGCTCAACCTGTACTAAATCAACTGACCATGAAAACATGCAACACCTTTTTACTTCTTTTTACAGGGCTCGCCCTTCTGACCCTGAGCGGATGCGGCCCCAAATATACCGTTGAAGACCAAAATGGTATATCCATCGTCCAAAACAAAGGCGGCCAGACCCTGGGGTTTTCTTCCGCTTCCGGAGTGACTCTGATCGAGAATAATGGCTTTGCCTTTAAGGACCTGAACAAGAATGGTGAACTCGACGTTTATGAAGACTGGAGGCAGGCCGTGGACGACAGGGCCAGGGACCTGGTCAGCCAGATGAGCGTGGAGCAAATGGCCGGACTGATGCTTTACAGCGGTCACCAGGCTATTCCGGCCGGAGGCCGTGGCCGCTTTGGCGCAACCTACGGGGGTAAATCCTTTCCGGAGAGCGGGGCCGCGCCCTCCGATCTTTCCGATGCCCAGGTGAAATTCCTTTCCGAGGACCATCTGCGTCATGTGCTGATCACCTCTGTGGAGAGTCCCAAAATTGCCGCAGAGTGGAACAACAACGCCCAGCAACTGGCGGAGGGACTGGGATTGGGTATTCCGGTGAATACCAGTTCAGACCCACGCCACAGAAGCGTGGCCGATACAGAATACAATGCCGGTTCCGGCGGGACCATTTCCATGTGGCCGGCCACCCTGGGAATCGCAGCCTCCTTTGATCCGGAGCTGATGAAACAATTCGGAGAAATCGCCTCGATAGAATACCGGGCACTGGGAATTGCCACAGCCCTTTCGCCGCAAATCGACCTGGCCACAGAACCCCGCTGGAGCCGTTTCAGCGGTACCATGGGCGAAGATCCGGACCTAGCTTCCGATCTGGCCCGTGCCTATGTGGATGGCTTTCAGACTTCCACCGGTGAAGATGAGATCCTGAATGGATGGGGATATCACAGCGTAAATGCCATGGTCAAACACTGGCCGGGGGGAGGACCCGAAGAGGGGGGCCGTGATGGACACTTTGGCTATGGGGCCTATGCGGTCTATCCGGGTAACAATCTGGAGGACCATCTGAAACCCTTTACAGAAGGAGCCTTTAAACTGGAGGGAGCCACCGGCATGGCCTCCGCGGTGATGCCCTACTACACCATTTCCACCGATGTCGATACCAAATACGGGGAAAATGTGGGCAATGCCTACAACAAATATATCATTACTGACCTCCTGCGCGATAAGTACAGGTACGATGGCGTGGTATGTACGGACTGGGGCGTTACCGGAGATGTAAGCAGCGTGGAGGAGTTCTCGGGAAAATCCTGGGGCGTGGAAACCCTGAGTGTGGCCGAGCGCCATTACAAGGTCATCGAGGCCGGAGGGGATCAGTTTGGCGGAAACAATGACATGGGGCCGGTGCTGGAAGCATACAAGATAGGAGTGGCCGAACATGGAGAGGAATATATGAAAGCCCGTTTTGAAAAATCGGCCATCCGGCTTTTGCGCAATATATTCCAGGTGGGTCTGTTTGAAAATCCTTACCTGGTCCCGGACGAGACAGCAAAAATCGTGGGGAATCCCGAATACATGAAAGCAGGATACGAAGCGCAGTTGCGTACGGTGGTCATGTTGAAAAACCATGAACAGGCCCTTCCCCTGGAGAAGCAATTAAAGGTTTACATTCCCCAGCGCTTTGTCCCCGGAGGAAGAAACTGGTTCGGACAGACCGCTCCGGACAGATGGGTGGATGCTTTCAGCAAGGAGATCGTAGCCAAATACTACCAGGTGGTGGACAAGCCTGAGGAGGCCGATTTCGCGCTTGTAGGAATCTCCAGTCCCGATGGAAGGGTCGGATATGAAGGTGCGGACCGGGAGAAGGGAGGCAATGGCTATGTTCCCATTTCACTGAAATACGGTCCCTACAAGGCAGAGTATGCCCGCGAGACCAGTCTGGCCGGTGGAAGTCCCTTTGAGGATTTCACCAACCGCAGCTACAAAAACAAAACCACTACCGCTCTGAACATCCCCGATATGACCCTGGTGGTGGAGACCCGGAACCAGATGGGTGAGAAGCCGGTGATCGTCCTGGTCAACGTGTCCAAACCCATGGTATTTGAAGAAATAGAACCCCTGGCCGACGCCATCCTGGTTCATATGGGTGTGCAGGACCAGGCCCTGCTGGATCTGGTTTCCGGTGAAGCCGAACCTTCGGCCCTTCTGCCATTCCAGATGCCGGCTTCCATGAAGACCGTCGAAGAGCAGTTTGAGGATGTCCCCAGGGATATGGAGTGCTACACCGACGCTGACGGCCATGTGTATGACTTTGCTTTCGGATTAAACTGGAGCGGAGTGATCAGCGACGACAGGGTTTCCAGATACAGGTAAGCTTATTATATAAGATTCTCAGGTATTAAATGAGGCTGTCAAAAGGGACAGCCTCATTTTTTTTGTCAGAATCCGCTTATGGATCATACTTCGAGAGTCTGAGCAATTCCTGGTAATTACGTTCAGCCATGATCTGGGGGACTGTCAGTTTCGGGTTCCTTTTCGCAAAGGCGTTAATAATCTGCCAGCCCTGCCATACCGCTGCCCTTCCGGGCGATTCGGAGGTATAAAATCTGGTATAGGGCGCATCTTCCACCAGTTTACGGATGTTCATCGGATCGGTGGAAAAGAGTAACTTCTCCTCCACCAGGTGGGTCCACATTTGTTTTTCATTGTTCCTGCACCACTTCATCTGGTCATCGGTGAAGCCCATAATCAGCTGCTCTTCCAGCTCAGGGAACATAGCTCCGACAAACCAGGCCAGCTGTCCAAAATAGATCATCCTGGAAAGTACGTTATCCACTGAGTCATTGAAAGGATA
Organism: Bacteroidales bacterium; assembly: GCA_029210725.1. NCBI lineage: Bacteria > Pseudomonadati > Bacteroidota > Bacteroidia > Bacteroidales > Bacteroidales bacterium. Next base: position 49,678 of record JARGFM010000013.1, read on the forward strand.
TAGCTGGGTGGCCCAGGCAAGCATCGCATCTGCAGGTATTCGCCACGGCTCTTTTTTCTGAGCCAGGTAACGGGGCAGCCCCATCTGCTGGTAATAGTCACAATCACTCCCCAGGTACTGGTCCAGGCCAATCCCCACAAAACGATCCACCGTAAAAAGCCCCTGGTTGAACCTGCTCACATAAGCCACCACCCGGGGAGCCGCCGAATCGGGATAGTGATACAGATAGTGCCGGAATCCGTCACTCAGAACAGATTCAGTTTCAGAGGTGGAGGCAAAGACCTGATTGGTGTACTCAAATACCTCTCTGTTGGTGGGATCATTGATAAACATGGATAAGTAGGAGGAGTATCTTCTGGAGGAGGCCTGTCCGATGCTGATCACATGAACATTGAACACATCAAAAAAATCTCCGTATCGCCTGTATAGGCTTCCAATGGCAGCATCTATGGTATCCTGATCCATTTCAAACAGATCCCTGTCGAAACGCTCCAGTTCAAGCTGTAAGTCAATTCCTGAAATATCAACATCCAGGGGATCGCTGCTGCATGCGGTTATCAATAGGGCGATGCCCAACAGAAAAAGCCGGGTCCCATGGACAGGTCTCATCATAATCATTAAATTTGAGTTCTATTTCGCCAGACAAAAATATAAAATATGCAGCGTACGTTATAATAATTACACAAACAAGCCAGGTGAAAGGTAATTGTAGTTCTGATAAGTGACAAGAGAGCATTTAAAATCTAAATTATTTCGGATGAAACGAGTATTAGCCATATCCATTATTCTGGGAGGAATGATCTCTGTTCAGGCCCAGTCAAATATAAAATTCAATTTACATGCGGACCCGCAATTCTCCTGGTTCAGCTCGGATGAAGAGACTGTTGAACCCGATGGTTCCGTCTTTCACCTGCAGGCCGGACTGCATATGGATTATTTTTTCGCAGAGAATTATGCCTTTACTTTGGGACTGGGCATTAATAACCTGGGAGGGAACCTGCTTTATGCCGATTCCACCGAGTTCAGCTCCGGGGGCGAGACCCTGCTGGTGGAACCCGTTCAGTCTGTAAAACTGAATCTGCAGTACCTGGATATCCCGGTCGGGCTTAAACTGAAAACCGAAGAACTGGGATACAGCACCTTCTTTTTTCAGCTGGGCTTCAATCCGATGTTCAATCTGAATGGGAAAGCCACGTCCAACGAGGCCTTTATGGATAAGGAGGATATCCGTGACAACATTCACTTGTTTCATCTGGCTTATCATGCAGGTCTTGGTGTCGAATATAAACTGGGAGGAAGTACTGCTTTCTTAGGAGGTATCCGCTGGACCTCCGGGTTAACCGATGTGACCAAAAACGACCGGGCCAACGTGAAGATAAATACGGTCTCCATCCACCTGGGAATTCTCTTTTAATCTGTCATGAAGATTGCCCTTGCTCAGCTAAACTATTTCATCGGTGATTTTGAAGGAAACCTGGCAAAAATCACGGCAGCTGTTTCTGAGGCTGCTGCATCTGGTGCCGAACTGGTAGTTTTTTCGGAACTCTCCATATGCGGCTATCCTCCCCTGGACCTCCTGGAAAGAAAAGAGTTCATCTCTCAGTGCCTGGACTACGTGGGGAAACTGGCAGCCACGGTGGACCCGGGCACAGGGGTTCTGGTCGGGGGCCCTGAGTTTAATTCCTGCAGCGATGGAAAACTGCTGTTCAATTCAGCATTTTTTCTCTATGAAGGAAAGATTCAGCAGGTCTTCCGGAAAGCCTTGCTTCCCACCTACGATATTTTTGATGAGTACCGTTATTTTGAACCCAACAGGGAGTTCAGGATTCTGAAGTTCAAAAACAAAAAGCTGGCCGTGACCATTTGTGAAGACCTCTGGGATGAGCAACCTTTCGAGAATGAGTTTTCGCGCAGCAGGCTCTATACCACCAATCCCCTTGAAGAATTGGCCGGATTTGCACCCGATGCAATTATTAACATAGCTGCATCGCCCTTCTCCCACCGGAAAATGGATGTCAAACAATCCATCTTCACCGGAAAAGCAGCGCGATACAAACTCCCTTTACTCTATTGCAACCAGGTGGGTGCACAGACAGAACTTATATTTGAAGGGGGATCCATGGCCATTAACCCGGACGGACAGGTAGCCAGCAGGCTCCCTTACTTCAGGGAGGATATTCTGATCACCGATCTGGATGAACTGGCCGCATCCAGGCCACAGCTCTCTCTTGCCAGATTGCCCGGTCGTATCGAAGCCATGGCCGATGCGCTTATTTGCGGGATCAGGGATTATTTTGGTAAACTGGGATTCCCCACGGCCACACTTGGACTATCGGGGGGCATCGACTCGGCGGTAACGCTGGCCCTGGCAGCTGAGGCTCTGGGTACCGGCAATTTGCACGTCCTGTTGCTGCCCTCCCAGTACTCTTCTGATCATAGCGTGAACGACTCGGTAGAAATGGCCCGGAACCTGGGAATCAAATACAATATCCTGCCCATTGAATCTCTGTTTAATCAGTTCCGGGCGACCCTGGACCCTCTTTTTACCGGCCTGCCTGAAGATATTACGGAGGAAAATATCCAGGCCCGTATCCGGGGCGCTTTGCTGATGGCCCTTTCCAATAAATTTGGGAACATCCTCTTGAATACCAGTAATAAAAGTGAAACCGCTGTGGGATACGGCACCCTTTATGGAGATATGAGCGGCGGACTCTCCGTGCTGGGAGATGTATACAAAACCGATGTCTATTTACTGGCTGAATACCTGAACCGGGACAGGGTGATGATCCCGTCAAATATCATTGCCAAACCCCCATCGGCTGAGCTGAGACCCGGCCAGAAAGATAGCGATTCACTTCCCCCATACGAAGAGCTGGACCGGATCCTGGAGGCTTACATTGAGAAGCAGCTGCCGCCGGAGAAAGTCGCTGAGATGGGATATGATCCGGCACTGATCGACCGGATTATCAGGATGGTGAATCAGAACGAATACAAACGCTACCAGACACCTCCGATTCTGCGTATATCCTCAAAAGCCTTCGGTATTGGGAGACGACTCCCGCTGGTAGCCAGATATTAACGTGAAATCGATAATTTTTTCTAATTTTGTCTGTTATTCAACATAATTACGATCTAACCGGAAGATTACAATGCAGGAAAGGAACTATAATGCAGATGATTGCATAGACAATCCAAAATCTGTATTTACGGTACTTACTCCCAAAGAAAAAGAATTCCTGAAGCAGAACTACACCTGCGCTTTTTACAAAAAGGGTGAAATTATTTTCAAGGAAGGGGATAAACCCATGGGGCTGATGATCCTGGCTGAGGGGAAAGTGAAGATATTCAAGGAGGGTGTGGGCGGTAGAGAGCAGATTGTCCGGATGGCAAAACCGGTTGGTTTCATTGGCTACCGGGCGCTTTTCGCAGAGGAAAATCATACGGCCACTGCCGTGGCCATTGAAGATTGTGTATCGTGCGTCGTCGATAAAGAGAGTGTATTCAGGGTCATGCGAAGCAACGCAGATTTAAGTATGAGTGTTATTCAGTCTTTTGCTTCAGAACTTGGATTCTCACATGATCGTACGGTCACTTTGACTCAAAAACATATCAGGGGCAGACTGGCGGAGTCTCTGATCTTTCTGAAGGATACCTATGGCTATGAGGATGACAGCAAGACCATCAAAATATACCTCTCCCGGGAAGATGTAGCCAATCTCTCCAACATGACCACCTCCAATGCCATCCGCACCCTGTCCACCTTTGCACAGGAAGGGGTGATCTCCATCGATGGACGGAAAATCAGGATCCTGGACTTGCCCAAGCTGGAACGCATCAGTGAGCTGGGATAGAACATGAAGTTCCTGGCCTATATCTTCACCAACAGTTTTGTATGGCTGCTCCATCTATTGCCTGAGCGCTTCCTTTATCTGATATCAGATCTCCTCTACCTGCTCATGTACCAGGTGGTGGGCTACAGGAAAAAAGTAGTTTATGAAAACCTCGAAAAGGCTTTCCCTGAATTTGACAAACCCGGAAGAAAGCGAATCGCTAAGAAATTCTATCACCACCTCAGTGACTTGATCCTGGAATCAGCTGTATTCCCCTTTTATTCTGAATCAAAGGCCAGGCAAAGATTTCGGGTTAAAAATCCCGGACTGCTCAATGAACTCCACGGGAAAGGAAAAATGGTGATGGCCGTACTGGGGCATTATGGAAACTGGGAATACCTCTCCTCACTTGGACTGTCTGTCGATTACCCGGTTGTGGCCATCTATAAACCGCTTCGAAACAGCTATTTCGACAGAATGGTTCAGAAAAACCGGAAAACATATGGGGTGATTCCCGTCCCCATGAACCAGATTGCACGTAGACTGATCGAATTTAACAAGAATAAGAAAGCTGTTCTCACCCTTTTCCTCGGCGATCAGAGACCCCAGTATCATCAGATTCACTACTGGACCAAATTTATGGGCCGCGATACCCCCATGTTCCTGGGAACGGAAAAACTGGCCCGGAAATTAGATGCTGCTGTTGTATTCCTTAAGATCAGAAAGCTGGAAAGAGGCCGCTACGAAATGGAAGCGGAACTGATTTGTGAAGAGCCCGGAGATCTGAAGACTTTTGAAATCACAGACCGCCATGTGCGTATTCTTGAGGATCTGATTAGGGAGGAGCCCGCCCACTGGCTATGGTCGCACCGGCGCTGGAAACACTCATACGAAAAATACAGGCAGGAACACGGGGAGTAATTACTTTTCCTGTTTATAAATAGCCCTTAGTTTAACAAATCGCAGAAACACAGCCTGGGCTGAGTTGACACTTACCACAAATCCGTAAAACCCATCCATAAAACCTCTTAAAATGATAAAGTCCTTGAAGAAACGCCAGAACGGTCGAAAAACAAGCTTAAAAAAATCGACTTTTATGCCCTGTTCATAATAGGTACGTGCCATAATTGAAGAAAACGAATCTATCTGCTGCATGTGCTCACTCACTGAATAATAGGAGTAGTGCAAAAGATCTCCTTTCAAATAGGAGCGGCTAGCTCCCTTATTCAAAATAAACCTGTCATGAGGATTAAAACCACCCCAGCTACCTTTTCTGGAATCCCAAAGCCTCAGTTTCCTGGAAGGATACCAGCTGGTGTGACGGATCCATTTGCCGCAGTAAGAGGTTAGCCTCTTAAAATAGTAGCCGTCGTGCATCCAGTTCTCCTTGATCCTGAGGATGGAATCCATCAACTCCCTGGACAGAGCTTCATCAGCATCCAGAGAGAGGATATATGGATAGCTAGCCTGGAGAATGGCCCAGTTCTTTTGCTCGATATGTCCAATAAAGCGATGCGGGATGAATACCGTATCATAGGAACGGCATATTTCTTCGGTGCGGTCGCTTGAATAACTGTCCACAACCACGATTTCATCGGCCACCCCCTTCAGAGACTCCAAGCAACGCCTGATATTGGCCTCTTCGTTGTAGGTTATTATAACTGCTGAGATCTTAACCTTCATTTTTACTCCTGTAAATAGACCCTCTTTACCCGTTCGGGAACGGAGCTCAGTATTTCGTATGGTATCGTGCCGGCCTGTTTGGCCAGCAGAGTGACAGACTGGTGTTTCCCAAACATTTCGACAGTATCCCCCTCAGATACATCCAATCCGGTCACATCAATCATGGCCATGTCCATACAGATATCTCCGATGGTAGGCGCAAGGTGACCATTCACATATACACTTCCGGCTCCATTGCCCAGAGAACGGTGAAATCCATCTGCATATCCAACGGGTATTGTCGCAATGAGGCCCGGCATTTTCAAAAGTCCGCTACGGGAATAGCCCACTGTTTCACCTGCCTGAACCGATCTGAGCTGTGAAATGGTAGTTTTAAATGAGCTGACCGCCTTCAGGCCTGAGTCTTGTCCTATCCCATGCAGTCCAATCCCCAGTCGCACCATATCATACTGAGCATCGGGGAAGCGTTCTATCCCGGAAGAATTCAGAATATGCCGCCTGAAAGACCCTCCTGTTTCTTTTAACAATAGAGAACTCATCCTGTTAAAGCGATTTATCTGCTCCTCCGTAAAGCGATCATGGTCCGGATCGCCTGATGCTGCCAGGTGACTGAATACAGTGGATACCTCTATCTCTGGCTCCTGCAGCCAGGGAAGCAGCTGGCCAAGGTCCTCCTCACCAAAACCCAGACGGTGCATACCTGTATCCAGCTTCACATGAACCGGGAAACCAATGATTCCCCGGTTGTGCAATATTTTATGTAGTGCCTGCACTCCCCTCAGGTTATAAATCTCCGGCTCCAGATGATAATCGAGCATGTATCCAAAGCCGGAGGGATCCGGATTCAATACCATGATGGGCAGGTGGATTCCGGCCTTTCGCAACTCAACTCCTTCATCAATAAATGCAACTGCCAGATAATCGACCTGGTGATATTGCAATAGCCTGGCAATTTCAATATTCCCGCTGCCATAAGTGAGGGCCTTAACCATGACCATGGTTTGCACCCCCCGGCTTAAGAGTGAGCGGAAGTGATTCAGGTTGTGTACCATGGCATTCAGATCCGTTTCAAGCCTTGTCTGGTGTGTCTTTAGTTGAAGTTCCCGGGTTATCCTTTCGAAAGCATAGCTCCTGGATCCCTTGATCAGTACAGTCCTCCCATTAAACCGGGCCCGGTCCATTTGTGCCAGGAACTCTTCGGTATCGGGATAAAAAAGGGAGGTTGCAGGGAACAATGCTCTCTGGCCTGTCAGCGCAGGGCCAATTCCGATAAACTGATCCAGCTCTTTGCTTCTGAGCAGAGAAGCTATTTCGGAGTAGAGTACTTTATCCTCCATTCCGCTTTGAAGCAGATCGGAAAGAATTACAATCCGACCCTGATTTGTATCCTGCTGCCCCATCAGATCAAGAGCCGCAGCAACGCCACCCGTATCGGAGTTATAGGTATCATTAATCAGCATGCTCCCCCCGGTTCCCTGAAGGATTTCCAATCTCATGGAAACCGGTTCAAGAATAGCCATCCTGGCCCTCATATACTCCCTGGGTAATCCACGCTCCAGGCAGTAGGAGAGCACGTGCAAGGCATTTTCCACGGAGGCATCATCCGCGAATGGCAGGATGAAATCCGTCTCCTCATCCTCATGTTTAAGGTGAACCCTGGTCTGCGCAGGTGTCTGGCCGGTTAAGGTATAGATGTATCTGGCCTCCCCCCCGAGGCTCCAATCCACTATTTCTGTTTCAAGTTCTTCCATATAGGAGAGAAGTGAGCGGGAAGCAATCGTGACATCTGACCTGCAGATTACCTTTTTGCATCCCTGGAACAGTTTCAGCTTCTCTTTGAGTTTCTCCTCCAGGCTGTTGAAATTTTCCTGATGGGCAGTGCCCAGATTAGTAAAGATCCCGGTATCGGGCTGGATGATCTGCTGCAGTTTTTCCATCTCGCCGGGCCGCGATATTCCAGCTTCAATCAGGGCCAGCTCATGACGGGCATCAACACCCCACACCGACAGGGGAACGCCCACCTGGCTGTTATAGCTTTTGGGGCTTCTGTGGATCCGGATCCTCTCTCCAAGACACTGATGGAGCCACTCTTTCACGATGGTCTTTCCATTACTTCCGGTGATAGCCAGTACTTCCCCGTCAAACTGCAGCCTACTGGCATTTGCAATCCCCTGCAAGCCAAGCAGGGTATCCTTCACATAACAGAACCCTGCGTCCGGAAAGGCTTGACAATCGGGCAGCATGGAAACAAGGAAGGAACGTATCCCAAAACTGTACAATTCAGCGATATAGTTATGTCCGTCGTGCTGTTCACCTTTTATTGCAACAAAGAGCGTCTCTCCCGACCGTGTAAGCACCCGGCTGTCGATCGAGAGTCTCTTAACAGGAAGATCCCCTCTTCCATAAATTGTCCCATGGATGAATGTTGCTAACTTTTCAAGGGTCCAGTCGGGTATCATGAATCGCTATCTTCCAGCTTTCTCCTTTGCAAAGCAAACCCTGCAAAGAGGTTCGTAAATATCTGTTTCACCCAGAACGATCAGCTTATCATCCTCTGAGAGCCTGTGTGTGTAATTTGCAAGATTACCACATCTGACACAAATAGCATGCACCTTGGTCACATATTCAGCAACGGCAATCAGGCCGGGCATTGGTCCGAAGGGCACTCCCTTAAAATCCATATCCAATCCAGCAATAATCACTCGTATTCCGCTATCTGCCATTTGATTACAAACTCCAATCAAGCCATCGTCAAAAAACTGGGCCTCGTCAATACCAACTACCTCTACCCCACTTGCCAGAAGAAGAATATTGGCAGAGGAGTCCACCGGTGTGCTATGAATGGCATTCTCGTCATGTGAAACTACCTCTTCAAGCGAATATCTTACCTCAATCCGGGGCTTAAATATCTCCACCTTCTGCCTGGCAAATCTGGCCCTCCGGAGTCGTCGGATCAGCTCCTCTGTTTTTCCGGAAAACATAGATCCGGTGATAACCTCGATCCATCCCTGTCCTCTGGAGCTTCCGGCTTTATTTTCAAGAAACATGATACAAGATTATATGAAGATTATCGTTAGTTTTGTAATACCCCAGATAAAATTCTGTAGAAAACCATGGAGCTGAAATACACCATTGAAATCCTGACTAAAGATATACAAGATATCGAAAAACTGGTGGGGAACCTTAGGAATTCTGAGGATCCTTCGACCATTGATCTTGACCTTGCACTCTCCAAACTCCGGAATATATATGAGATCTTATCCTTGATCAAATCGGACCGTCTCAGTGAGCTGATCAACGAAAGAATAGTTCTCAAACAACCTGCAGTTGAATCAAAACCTGAAGCTGTGGAAAGGTCCGACGCTGTTGAAACCAGACCTGAAGCTGTGGACAGCACCAGGGCGGAGCCTGCAGATTCTTCAATTCTGGCCGAAAGATTTTCTGCAGAATCCAGCATCAATGAGAACCTGGCAGGAAAGCGGGGATATCATATAGATTCAAAATTATCCGGGCAGGCCATCGACAATATTAGCCGCAACATCGGGATTAATGACCGTTTTTTTATTATCCGCGAACTTTTCCAGGGGGATGCTGAGCAATTCATGGAGCTTGTTGGTCGTCTGGACAGCGCAGAGAACTGCGAGACTGCCTTGGGAATACTGGAGAAACAGTTTTCAGAAAACATGGATCACCAGGGAGTGATTATACTGTCGGGACTCGTTAAAAGAAGGCATATCCGCTAGTATATGTCCAAGCTCTACCTGGTTCCCACGCCCATTGGAAATCTGGGAGACATTACCCTCAGGGCCATTGACGTATTGAAGGAGGTAGATCTTATACTGGCCGAGGATACAAGGAAATCAGGGATTTTATTAAGACACTTTCAGATCAGTAAGCCGCTTCATTCCCATCATAAGTTTAACGAACACCGCACCATTGAATCCCTGGTCCAGCGCATCCTGGGTGGCACTTCCATCGCCCTGATTACGGATGCCGGTACACCCGGCATATCGGATCCGGGATTCCTGCTTGTAAGGGCATGCATAGAGCAGGAAATTCAGGTTGAGTCCCTCCCTGGTCCAACCGCCTTTGTTCCAGCCCTTGTGAATTCAGGACTTCCCTGTGAAAGATTTGTTTTCGAAGGCTTTCTTCCACAAAAAAAAGGCCGTCAGAAACGACTTGTTGAACTCTCTCTTGAAGGCCGTACCCTGGTACTCTATGAGTCGCCTTACAGGTTGCTCAAGACCCTTAGCCAGATGGCTGAATATTTTGGTTCGGACAGAAAAGGATCGGTCTCCAGGGAACTGACAAAAGTTCACGAGGAGACCGTAAGGGGTACCCTGAAGGAGCTGACACAATACTTCAGTACCGGAACCGTTAAGGGTGAAATCGTTATTGTGGTTGAAGGAGCAGGTAAGCAGTAAGCCCTGAGGCTGTCAACTTCCTGTACGTTATCGTACACCTCTGTTACACTTTCGTTCGAAATTGATCCCTGTTAACATTTTTACAAAGTGAGCATATATCATTGCCTGTTAGGCATTTATGGATTTTGGCACGACTTATGAAAATAGAAAGGAGCATTACATCTATAAATTTGCATGAGTCATGAAAACAACTAAGTTAATCGTAGTCTTCCTGCTGCTTACCCTGGGAGCTGCAATAAACAGACAGACAGGCCAGGAACGTTTTATTACTGCTGATTACAGTGTTAAAAACAACAGGTTTGAAGACCGGGTCAGCGGATTCTTGAGCAGAACGGAGAACATCATTAGCAAGGAGAACATGGAACCTGCGGTATATAAGTATTACTTCTATGATCATGCCGACATCGTTTACGAAGAGGTCTTAGGACTGGAAGAGTGGATGACAACTCCCTTCGAAAGTGCTGTAGCTGAAAATGAGATGACCCTGGAAGAGTGGATGACCACGCCCTTCGAAAGCAGGTTAACGGAGGAGGAGCTCACCATCGAACCCTGGATGCTTTCTCCATTCAATAGCTAAATAAAAATCCATTTCAGGATATTCATACAGACCTGGAATCTGTATATGTCAGGGAGGCTGTATCAAAAGGTACGGCCTCTTCCGCTTTAAAAGGGTGCCGAACCTTCAAAACCATCGTTCATGCCAATGTCATTGTTGGCCAATCCCCCCTCTTCCTGATTCATCTTCGAGGAGATCGTAAAGCCATTCTCGTCGTCATCTACCAGGGCCAGCGTATCGTCCATATCCACAAACTTGGCAAACTCACGCACAAATTTCAGATGAATATCTCCCGTAGGACCGTTCCTGTGCTTGGCAACAATGATCTCCGCAACCCCTTTCAGGGAGTTGCCTTCGTCGTCCATATCAATTCCGTAGTATTCCGGACGGTGTATAAACAGAACCAGGTCAGCGTCCTGTTCAATAGCCCCTGATTCCCGCAGGTCGGAAAGTTGTGGCCTTTTGTTCCCGGAACGCATCTCCACACTTCGGTTCAACTGCGACAGGGCAATAATGGGGATATCCAGCTCCTTGGCAATACTCTTCAGTGAACGCGAGATATTACTTACCTCCTGCTCCCGGCTGCCCGAATCTTTGGAACCGGTCATCAGCTGAAGGTAGTCTATCACCACTGCCTGAATATCATACTTCTGTTTCAGCCTCCTGCATTTGGCGCGGAACTCAAAGATGGAAATGGCTGGTGTATCATCCACATAGATCGGAGCTTTCTCCAGGTCCTTAATCTTATACTCCAACTGCTCCCACTCATAATTCTCGAGGCGCCCGGTCCGGATTTTATCCGAGGCCAGTTGGGTCTCTCCAATGATCAGGCGGTTCACCAGCTGAATGGAAGACATCTCCAGAGAGAAAAAGGCCACCGGACGATTATGATCCACTGCCATATTCCTGGCCATAGAGAGAACAAAAGCCGTCTTCCCCATGGAAGGACGTGCAGCCAGAATCACCAGGTCTGATTTCTGCCATCCGGAGGTTAACCGGTCCAGACGGGTAAAACCCGAAGGAACTCCACTCAGACTATCCTTTCTTTTCCCGGCCTCATCGATTTGTTCAAGAGCAATCTTAATCAGATTATTCAATTTGACAGTCTCCTTCTTGATATGGCCTTCAGCAATATTCAGCAACTCCCTTTCAGAAAAATCCAGGAGATCATCCACATCGGTGCCCTCATCAAATGCACGTTCCTGTATATCAGAGGAGACACGGATCAGCTCACGTTGAATATATTTCTGGGCCACAATTCGTGCATGGTATTCCAGGTGAGCTGCCGATCCTACCCTGGAGGTCAACTGTGAAATATAGACAGCTCCCCCTAATGCATCCAGTTGTTCTGTCTTTCTCAGCTCCTCAGTAACAGTGAGCAAATCAATAGGCTTTTCCGCCTGGGAAAGTGATTGCGCCACTTCAAATATACGTTGGTTAGCCTCCTTATAGAAACTGCCTGGCTCCAGGATATCCAGTACTGAAAGTATGGCATCCTTCTCCAGCATAATGGCTCCGAGAACAGCTTCCTCGAGATCAATTGCCTGAGGAGGAATTTTACCATAATCAAGGGCAATGGCAGGATTTTTTTTAAGGGTGTTGCTTTGCTGTTTAGCCATGAATTCTCGTATTGGGCTGTAAAGATAAGAAAGCACCCCCAGTGGTATGATGACCCTCCGGCTTACTTTTGCACACTGACTCCAAAGTTTTAATTAACAAATGTTGAAAAATGCAATATCTTTATGTGACATGATACTCTTTTCGCCGGCCAAGATCAACCTGGGATTACAGATCCTTGAACGCAGAGAGGATGGTTTTCATACGCTCCGGTCGGTCATGTATCCCACTGATCTATGTGATATCATCGAAATCAATCAGCTACCGGAAGGCAATCCTCCGGTCTGCTTCACCCAATCCGGAATCCGGTTTGATGCCGATCTGGAGGATAACCTTTGTATAAGAGCCTGGAAACTTCTGGCAAGCGAGTGTTCACTTCCTCCGGTTTCCATCCACCTTCACAAACAAATACCGGTGGGTGCCGGACTGGGAGGAGGATCTTCCAATGCATCCACGATCCTGAAAGGGCTGCATCAAATAGCGGGCTCCACTCTCCCGGCTGAAAAGATGGCGCAACTGGCAGGCCAGCTTGGAAGTGATTGTCCTTTCTTTCTCCAGGACGAGCCCATGATGATGGAAGGCAGGGGTGAGATCCTTAGCCAGGTGAAAGTCTCCCTGGATGATTTCTACCTGGTCTTGCTGTTTCCGGAGATACATATTTCGAGTGCTGAAGCCTATAGCACGGTCTCCCCTGCCATTCCGGAACAGCACCTCCGGCAACTGATCGAAAAACCAATTAATGAATGGAAAGAATCCATAGTCAATGACTTTGAGAAGAAAGCCTTTCGAAAATACCCCATCCTTGAAAAACTGAAACACTCCCTCTACAATTCGGGAGCTAGGTATGCATCCATGAGTGGAAGCGGTTCGGCCCTATACGGGATCTTCGAAACACTTCCCGACTTTCCCGGGCTGCTTAGACGCTTTATGATCTGGAAAGGGCCAGCCTAATCCATCTCCACAAGCAGATGTGATTTGGGCACCATCTCCCCGACAGTCACATGGACCCTGGTGATTGTTCCGGACAAAGGTGCCAGTACTTCATTTCTCATTTTCATGGCCTCCAGAATCAACAGAGGGGTACCAGCTGTGACTGTATCTCCCTCCTTCACCATGATCTTCTGGATCGTACCTGGAATAACCGCTTCGACCCTCTTCTCATCGGGCTTTTCCCAAAGCGGCCTGTTCTTGAACTTGTTGGTGAGCCTGGTTCTGTAAACGGCACTCCCTATCTCCAGTGATTCCAGTTTAGTGTCGCCCGACAGAGGCCTTTCTGCAGATTTCTCTTTCTTGCTCATGAATAGTTTTTAAAATGGTGGTATCCCGTGCTTTTTCATTGGCATTCCGACACTTTTTTCTCCAGACACTTCCAGTGCATGCAACAATGATTTGCGGGTCTCCCAGGGTTCGATGACAGAATCAATATAGCCTTTGGCAGCAGCCACATAAGGATTGGCGAACTTCTCTTTATACTCCTGGACCTTCTGTGCCCGCATTTTCTCCGGATCCTCTGCGGTGGCTATTTCCTTCCTGAAAATGATATTAGCGGCTCCTTCCGGTCCCATGACAGCCACCTCGGCATCGGGCCATGCAAAGACAAAGTCGGCCCTCAGATGCCTGGAATTCATAGCAATATACCCTCCGCCATAGGCCTTGCGGAGGATCAACGTGATTTTAGGAACTGTTGCTTCACTGTAAGCATACAATACCTTGGCTCCATGCCTGATTACTCCGGCGTGTTCCTGGTCTACTCCCGGCAAATATCCCGGCAGGTCAACCAGGGTAATAATGGGAATATTAAAGGCATCACAATACCGGATAAACCTACCGGCTTTATCAGAAGAATCCACATCGAGTACACCGGCCAGAACAAGCGGCTGGTTGGCTACAAACCCTACGGTGCGCCCGCTCATGGTTCCGAAACCAATCACTATGTTGGCTGCCCAGTTCTCCTGGATTTCGAAAAAATCCGATCCGTCAGTTACCGCCCTGATCACGTTCCTGACATCGTAAGGTTGTCGTTTGTCTGTGGGTACAATCTCTGCCACATTAAACTCCTTACCGGGTTCCACCATCTCCTTCCTGGCAGGGACATCCGTATTGGACCAGGGCAAATAACCGAGCAATGATTTAATCTGATCAAAACACTCATCCTCCGATTCTGCAAAAAAGTGTGCATTCCCCGTAATCTCACTGTGAACCCTGGCTCCTCCCAGCTCTTCCATGGAGATATCCTCTCCAAGCACCGTCTTGATTACCTCGGGACCGGTTATAAACATTTTGGAAATACTATCCACAACAAAAACAAAGTCGGTGAGCGCAGGAGAATAGACAGCCCCTCCGGCACAGGGTCCAAGAATAACTGAAATCTGCGGAATCACGCCTGAAGCCAGGGTATTCCTGAAAAAGATCTCTCCGTATCCAGCCAGAGAGTTAACCCCCTCCTGAATTCTTGCTCCACCTGAATCGTTGATCCCTATCAGCGGCATGCGCATCTTCAGGGAGTGGTCCATGATCTTGGTAATTTTACGGGCGTGCATAAACCCCAGAGATCCACCGGCTACCGTGAAATCCTGCGCATAGATACAAACAGGCCTTCCGCCTATGGTCCCGGTCCCTGTAATAACCCCGTCACCATGAAGCTTCTTACGATCCATGCCAAAGTCTCTGGCTTCATGCTCAACAAACATATCATACTCATTAAAGGATCCTTCGTCCAGAAGCTTAATGATCCGCTCCCTGGCGGTTAACTTCCCCATGGCGACCTGCTTTTGAATAGCCTGTTCACCACCTCCCCGCTGCACCTCTTCCCGGCGCTTCTTAAGTTCTTGAACTTTTTTGTTAGAGGACATTCTTATTGATTTTAGTTAGTGGTACAATCTTACGAAAAAAAAAATGGTCAAAAAGCTGTTTCAAAATACATTCCCGCACCCTGCCAAAACGCTCTATCTGGGTGCCATGCGCATCAGGAAAAGGGCAATGACCGAATAAAAAATATTGGGGAGCCAGACGGCCAGCATCACCGGTAACATTCCGCCAATGGCAAACTGTTTTGAAAACTGGGTGAAAAGAATATAGGTAAAACAGAATACCACCCCGATGGCTATCTGAAGCCCGATCCCACCCCTCAGTTTTCTGGAGGATACTGCCACCCCAATAAGGGTCAGGATAAATGTGGAAAACGGGAATGCGATGCGGTTTTGTCTCTCAATCTGATAGGAGGTCACATTGGTCTCGCCCTGCATTCGCTGTTTCTGGATAAATTCATCCAGCTCCTTCAGACTCATGGTCTCAACAATGGTCAGTCTCATTTTGAAATCATCCGGATGCATGGCCAGGGTGGTGTCGATCTGCTTACCCTCCTCTATGGTTTCATGAAGGCCGTCGATGGTGCGGATATAATACCTCCTTGCCCGCCACTTGTTCACGGCGGTATCCCACCGGATCTGGTCAGCCACCATCTTGGAGACCAGTTCCCCGTTTTCAAACTTTTCAATGGTAAACTGGTAGCCCACTTTGGACACATTGCTGTAGCTATGCAGGTAAACGTAAACTCCCGGTTCTATCTGCCTGTGAAAATCCTTGGTTTTAAAACTGATGGGGCGCTTTCTCACATACTGCTCTTCAAACTCCAGCTTTACCTTATTGGCAACGGGAATCACCTGATCGCTGAGGTAGAAGGAGACAGAGGCAATCAGGGTCGCCGAGATGAAATAAGGAAGCAGAAACCTCCGGAAACTCATGCCGCTGTTCAGGATGGCTATAATTTCAGTGTTGTATGCCATCCTGCTGGTGAAATAAATGACAGCCAGAAAGGCAAACAGTGAACTAAAAAGCACTGCAAAATAGGGCACAAAATTCAGATAATAGTCAAACAGAATCACCTTCAGTTTAGCCCCGCTTTCCAGAAAATCATCGATTTTTTCACTGAGATCAAAGATCACTACAATAGAAAGGATCAGAAAGATGGAGAGCAGGAAAGTGCTCAAAAACTTCCGGATCACATAAAAGTCCAGGATCTTCAGCCTAAAAAACCTTACAATCTTGTACTTAAAGCTGGTATCATTTTTTCTTTCCATGCAGTGAACGTACCCTGTTTAATTTCTTCAAATGCCACCCTGACCAGCCAGAGATAGAAGGCCAGATTGTGCAGACTTGCGATCTGTGCCCCGAGCATCTCACCCGCTATGATTAAATGACGCAGATATGCCCTGGAATATTGCATATCCACATAACTACTGCCAGAGGGATCGATGGGTGAATAATCGTCCATCCATTTCCGGTTCTTGATATTGATGATCCCTTCCGAGGTAAACAACATGCCGTTTCGCCCATTCCGGGTAGGCATTACACAATCGAACATATCCACCCCCATGGAAATGGCCTCCAGGATATTAGCCGGAGTCCCCACTCCCATCAGATAGCGTGGCTTATCTTCAGGCAATACCTCATTGACCACTTCGAGCATCGAATACATTTCTTCTGCCGGCTCACCAACCGACAGTCCTCCAATGGCATTTCCCTCCGCCCCTATCTCCGCTATATACTCGGCAGACTGCCTTCTCAGCTCCTTATAAACACTTCCCTGAACAATGGGAAAGAATGCCTGGGCATGACCATAAAGTGGCTGGGTTTCACGAAAGCGATTAACTCCGCGGTCGAGCCACTGATGTGTCAGCATCAATGAATCCCTGGCATATTTCAGATCGCAGGGCCAGGGGGTGCATTCATCCAGAGCCATTATGATATCAGCACCTATGATCCGCTGTGTATCGACCACATTTTCCGGCGTAAAAAAATGCAAGGACCCATCAATGTGCGAACTGAACCGGGCTCCTTCAGCAGTCAGTTTACGATTGGCCGCCAGCGAAAACACCTGATAACCTCCACTATCGGTAAGAAGGGAACGGTTCCAGTTCATAAAGCCGTGCAAACCTCCTGCTCCCTTTAATACATCCAGGCCCGGACGAAGGAAAAGGTGGTAGGTATTCCCCAGAATAATGGATGCCCTGGTATCGTTTTGCAGTTCGCTCTGATGCACTCCTTTAACACTGCCGACAGTACCCACAGGCATAAATACGGGGGTCTGGATCTCGGAATGGTCTGTAACAAGAGTGCCGGCTCTTGCCTTACTCGCTTTGTCCCGGTGTAAAATTTTAAATTCCATGAAAATCCTGAAGAACAGCCAAAGATAAGCAATTGTTGAAAACCTGCTTTTTCTTTTCCCCAATTGCCAGCTAAATTTACACTTTGATGTACCTGAAAGAAATGATTGCCGGAACACTCCCGCACCAATGGTTTGTACTTGCCTTTTTCCTGCTTGCATTCCTGATTCAAATGGGGATTTATCTTTTTGTCTTTTTGAGATTACCGCTCTTTAAACAAAAAAAGAAGAGCTCTGCTGAGCCAGGAATCACTGTCATCGTTTCTGCAAAAAATGAAGAGAAGAACCTGGAGAAGTTTCTTCCGCGGATCCTGCAACAGGATTATCCTGAATTTGAAGTAGTGGTGGTCAACGACAGTTCCACAGACAATAGCGAGCAGGTACTTATTCGGCTGGCAGCACAGTTCAGGCAACTCCGTTACACCACCATCCCGGCCAACGATAAAGCTATGAGGGGAAAAAAACTGGCCCTTACCATCGGACTCAAGTCGGCCAGGTACGATCTGGTTCTGCTCACCGACGCAGATTGTTACCCGGTGAGTGATCAGTGGCTAAAAAGTATGGGGAAACACTTCACAGCAAAGAAAAAGATTGTACTCGGATACGGAGGCTACGAGCCTAAAAAGGGGCTCCTGAATCTGCTTATCCGTTACGAAACTACCTTTACAGCCATTTCGTATCTCTCTTATGCCATAAAAGGGGAACCCTACATGGGGGTGGGACGGAATCTGGCCTACCATAAGGCACTTTTTTTTGATAATAAAGGATTTGCAGGACATTACCATCTGCTATCGGGAGATGACGATTTGTTTGTCAATGAGAATGCCACAAAAACAAACTGCGCCGTAGAGTTTTCGCCCGAGAGCCATACACGTTCCCTGCCGGAAACAACATTCAGAGCCTGGATCCAGCAGAAAAAAAGACATTTATCGGCTGGAAGCCACTACCGGAGAGGATCCAGAATCAGACTTGCCAGCGAATGGATCAGCCGGATCGTTCTGTATATCACGGGGATATGGATCTGCACTTCCTATATCTGGGCCCTGCCTGCCGGCATTCTTCTGGGAGTGGCTATCATGACCCACCTGATCGTGTTCAAATTGGGAATGCGTCGGTTGGATGAGAAATATTTATTATTACCTTCACTGCTGTTTAATCCAATTTTTCCAATTTTTCTTGGTATGATCTGGTTCAGTAGCCGTTTTGACAAAAAGTACCAGACATGGAGATAAATACCAATCTGTCCCTTAAAGCACAACAAGACATCCAGCTGGTAGAAAAAGCCAGGAAAGGTGACCAGCTGGCCTATGCTGAACTGCTCGGAAGATACCGCGATGCCATCTATTTTATGCTGCTAAAGATGGTGAACAGCCCGGTGGATGCCGAAGATCTTACTATTGAAGCATTTGGAAAAGCCTTTAAGAACCTCGAGCAATACACCCCTAATTTTGCTTTTTCAACCTGGTTGTTTAAGATCGCCACCAATAACTGCATTGATTTCATACGGAAAAAAAGGGCCTGTCATGTTTCTCTGGACCAGACCATAGACGGCGAGGATTCTCTTTCCCCATCCACGCTGATCCAGTCTGACGATCCGGACCCGGAATCCTATATGATCAACAAACAGAAAATCAAGCATATGCGTAAGATTGTTTCGCGGCTGAAGCCTCGTTACAGACAGTTGGTCGAATTGCGCTACTTTAAGGAGTACTCCTATGATGAGATCGCCGTAGAACTTGATATACCCATAGGGACTGTAAAAGCACAACTATTCAGGGCCAGGGAGCTGCTTCTGAACATCCTGAACCGTTCGCAGGAGAAACCCTGACCTACCAGAGATATCCATGGAACTGATCAGAAAATACTTTCCTGATCTTAGTGCTCAGCAGATCAATCAGTTCGATAAGCTGATAAAGATTGTCCCCCGGCTGAATCAAAAGGTAAATGTGATCTCCAGGAAGGATATCGGCCACCTGGAAGAGAGGCACATTCTGCATTCACTCTCCATTGCCCTGAAGTTCCCTTTTGACTCCCGCACCAGAGTTGTTGATGTGGGTACCGGCGGAGGCTTTCCGGGCATCCCCCTGGCCATCATGTTCCCCCGTACCTCTTTTACCCTGGTAGACTCCATCGCTAAGAAAATGGACTTAGTCCGTGAGATTGCCGGCTACCTGGATCTGAAAAATGTTACTCCCTTGAACGGAAGAATGGAGCAGATGAGCCTGAGGACCGACTTTGTGGTATCCCGGGCAGTGACCACTCTCCCTCAACTGCATCAGTGGACACAAAAAATCATCAGGCCCGGGAACACCCATGTTATGCCCAACGGATTGATTTCATTGAAAGGAGGAGATCTGGAGAAGGAACTGGCACCCTTCGGGAACCGTGTCGAACTCTTTCCCCTGGCAGGCTGGTTTGAAGAGTCTTTTTTTTATTCAAAAATGATTGTATATCTAAAAAAATGACTTATTTTTGCACCCTCAAAACAGAGATCTTATGAAGCGTACATTTCAGCCATCCAACAGGAAGAGAAAGAACAAGCATGGTTTCAGAGAGCGGATGTCTTCGTCCAGCGGACGTGGCGTGATTGCTGCAAGAAGAAAAAAAGGACGTAAAAAGCTGACCGTTTCTGACGAGCTCAAACATAAAGCATAAGGAATTTATTTTAATTCTTACTGAATAACTGACCGCTTCCCGGTTGGTTATTTTTTTGTCTTGTTTTTTACAATAAACATTACCTTTGAGCAAAGCTCAAAATATGGATTTCCTCAGGTTTCTAATTACAAAAAAGTTCCTCCGGCATCTTGGACTGGCAGCGGCCATCACCCTGATCTTAATACTGGGAACACTCCTCTGGCTAAAAGTATATACGCACCACGGGAAGACAATCCTTGTCCCCGATATGACAGGCCTCACCATGGAGGAAGTGGATGATGTGACTTTCTCCAGACGATTGAGGTTCGAAGTGGTCGATTCGGTTTTTTCCATTGAAATGCCGCGTGGAACTGTGGTTAAACAAAATCCAGGTGCCAGTTCCAGGGTTAAGAAAAACCGAAAGATCTTCCTGACTATGAATGCGGTCAACCCGGAAATGGTCTCCATGCCCCAGCTAATCGGGCTCTCTTTCCGTCAGGCCAGACTTGCTCTGCAAAATGCAGGCTTGGTGCAGGGTACCATCGAATACAGACCCGATTTTGCAAAAAATAATGTGCTACAACAAATGCACGGCGGCTCCGTTATAAATGAAGGAACCGTAATCACTAAGGGAGCAGTCATTGATCTGGTCCTGGGCATGGGATTGAGCAATAAAACGACCAGGGTCCCCGAGTTGGTGGGACTGGGTCTGGAAGAGGCCGCCGGGATCATATCTGATTATTTTCTGAATCTGGGTGCTGTAACCTACGATGAAAGCGTGAAGGTGGCAGAGGACAGCGCTGCTGCATTTATCTGGAGGCAGTATCCTGATTTCGATGAGTTTAAACGATTAAATATGGGAATGGAGATGGATCTCTGGCTCACTCTGGACTCCACGCTCCTGTCTCAGTCCGATTCGACCCCGCCTGGTGATGATAGAGAATGACTGAATGAATAGAACCACAAGTTTATTTGCATCTATCCTGATCTGTCTTCCCGGGATTACAGGGCTTCAGGCACAGGAGCTAATCACCCCCCTTTACCGTAACCAGAGAGCCGCACAACAGCATGTGGAACTACAGAGTACAAAAAAAACTGCTGCGGCCACCTTGCTGGAACTTCCGGTATTTGATGACTTCTCGAACAGCACTCTTATTACCGACACGGGCATCTGGAGTGATTCTTATGCGTATGCAAATAATCATTTCCCGGTAAACCCGGTCTCCAACGGAGTGGCTACCCTGGACGCCCTGGACGCCAATGGCTCCATGTATGATCATGCCGTACTCTCCCCCCTTACTTTCGAGGCAGATCACCTAAGCAGTCATCCCATTAACCTTGAATACCCTGCTTCGGACAGTATCTACCTGAGTTTTTTATACCAGCCGGGCGGACTCTGCGACCTGCCGGAGGAGGAGGACTCGCTGATGGTCGATTTCTTTGCAAGCGATTCCAGCCGGTGGATCAATGTCTGGCGTGCCCCCGGTGCCGCACTTCACCCCTTTAAAACGGTGATGATCCCCATTACCGCTGAGCGCTTTCTGAACAGCAATTTCAGATTCAGGTTCAGAAACAGGGCCAGCCTTCCCAGAAATAATGAGACTCCGGATAAGAGGAGTAATGTGGATTACTGGCACGTGGATTATGTGCGGCTACATGAAAACCGGTCCTCCTCAGACACCATTCTGAGGGACGTTGCTTTCCATACCGGTCTCTCTACTGTCTTCAAAGAGCTAAGTGCGGTCCCCTGGTCCCATTTTGAAAAAGCCTACAATACCAGCCTGGCTCCTTTCGTGTCGGCCGGCTACAGGAATAACGATTCTATTACCCGGAATGTAACTCGTTCCCTGACTATTCTGGAACCCCTTTATGATGAATCAGAACTTATCGGAACCCCAAGCGCCCTGGACGTCCCGGCCCAGGAAGAGATGCTGGTCGACTTTCCTTTCCCTTACGATCTGGACTTCCAGCGTGGCGACTCGGCCCTGGTCAGATTTGAAGCAGCACTGCGGACCGATGAATTTGATCCCAAAGTCAACGATACAGTGATTCATGATCAGCTCTTCCGGGATTATTATGCCTACGATGACGGAACAGCGGAGGCAGGTTACGGATTGCGGGGCGACGGGACAGCTTACGGCATGGTGGCCATAAGGCACTATTCCTTTGAACCGGATATGCTGGGCGGCATTTATATCTTTTTTAACCAGGTTTATGATTCCGTTAACCTGAAGGAGTACCCTTTTAATCTGATGGTCTGGAACGATTCGGATGGGATGCCGGGCACTGTCATCTGGGATGATGAAGTCAACCATAAACCAAAGTATACCCCCGCCTATAATGGATTTGTAAAATATGAATTTACCGATCCTGTTCCGGTAAACGGGCTGTTTTATGTGGGGTGGAGACAAGAGAAGGAGTATATTCTTAATGTGGGACTGGACCTGAACAACCCTCCCGCTGCGCCTGTCATGTTCTACAACCAGGGCGCCTGGGCTGGCTCCGAAGCACCCGGCATGTTGCTTTTCAGACCCTTTATGTATGACAGGAGCACGGGAATGGAGAGCCCGTCAAAAAAAGCAAAGACAGCTCTGAACCTTTACCCCAATCCGGCCAGTGACAGGATCTGGATCCAGCTCCCCGCTTATAAACCGGGCGATCCTGTCCTGGTGGATATCTATGATAGCTCAGGCAGGCAGGTTCACCGTTCAGAGCTGCAAAGCAACAGCCTGGATGTGTCGGGGTTTTCTCCCGGACTCTACCATATCAGAGTTATCATCTCAGGCGAACCTTACTATTCAAAAGTGTTGATTAACCGCTAGATAAGAATCGTGGATCCTTTAGAAAGCAATGAATTATTTGAGCATTTCAGGTTCTCAGCTGATCCTGGTCAGACCCCCCTGCGCATTGATAAGTTTCTTTCTAATAAACTGGAAAATACCTCAAGAAGCAGAATTCAGGCTGCTGCCAGTGCAGGAAATATTCTTTCAAACAGCCTGCCGGTCAAACCTAACTATCGAGTAAAACCAGGTGATCTGATTACTATCGTTCTCCCGCATCCTCCGCGTAAAATTGAGTTGATCCCTGAAGACATACCTCTGGATATCATATTCGAGGATGAAGATGTGATTGTAGTCAATAAGAGCCCCGGACTGGTTGTTCATCCGGGATATGGCAATTACACCGGGACCCTGGTCAATGCCCTGATGTTTCATCTCAAAGACAATCCGCTCTTTCACTCGCGGGAGGAAAGGCCGGGCCTGGTGCACCGGATCGATAAAAACACCTCTGGCTTGCTGGTGGTTGCAAAAAATGAACTTGCATTGAATAAACTGGCCAGCCAGTTCTTCCATAAAACATCCACCAGGACCTATACGGCTCTGGTCTGGGGTGATATGAAGGAGGATAAAGGGACCATAAGCGGACACATTGGCAGAAATCCCAGGGACAGAAAACAGATGCATGTATTCCCCGATGGCGAACAGGGTAAGGAGGCTGTTACACACTACCGCGTAATGGAACGGCTGGGCTATGTAAACCTGGTTGAATGCAAACTCGAAACAGGGCGCACCCACCAGATCAGGGTGCATTTTCAATACCTGTCACACCCCCTTTTTAATGATCCGGAATATGGGGGTGACCGGATTCTCAGAGGAACTACCTTCACCAGGTACAGGCAGTTTGTGCAAAATTGCTTTAGCCTTCTGCCAGGCCAGGCCCTGCATGCCAGGACACTCGGTTTTGTGCATCCCACAACGGGAAAAGAGATCTTATTCGACGCTCCGCTCCCTGACGGTTTCAGTACAGTACTGGAGAAATGGCGCACCTATATTCAGGGACGTCGTGAGGATTAGTCGAAAAATCAACTTATTTTCTACATTCATGGACGATTGGCCTCATTGGTCAAAATTGAGTTCACTCCAATGTCACTCCTTCTTATAAAAGGTCGTACATTTATCTTAGAAGAATATATCAAGCCATAAAAAATATGAATATTGCCATTTTTACCGGAGGAGATTCTTCCGAATATGTCATCTCCATGAAAAGTGCCGGTCAGGTTCTTAAGTGGCTCGAAGCAGCAGGCCATTCCTGTTACCTCGTTGAGATTAAAGGTGCTTCCTGGATGGTGCATCATGGGAAAAACAGAGTGCCCCTGGACAAAAATAACCTCAGCTTCCGGAAGAATGGAGAACAAGTTACCTTCGATTTCATATGGAACATGATCCACGGAACACCGGGAGAAGATGGAAAGCTGCAGGGATATTTTGACATTATGGGTATTCCATACAGCAGTTCCAGCCACCTTTCCTCTGCAATGACCTTTGATAAATACACCTGCAAGAGTTTTCTTAAACAGCACGGCGTGCTTACCCCGGAAGCCAGTCTTGTAAGAAAAGAACTGGAGCCTGATCTGGAGGCTGTTGCCGAAATTGTTGGCTTCCCATGCTTTGTGAAGCCTAATAGCGGGGGATCCAGTTTTGGAACCTCCAAAGTTGTCCGGTTCGAGGACTTACAAGCTGCCCTGGAGAAAGCCCTGAAAGAAGATCATGAAGCCATTGTTGAACGCTATATTAAAGGGACCGAGGTGACTTGCGGACTTATGAAAATAAAAGATGGGTTCCAGCTGTTCCCCCTCACCGAAATTGTATCCAAAAATGAGTTCTTTGACTACGAAGCCAAATATACCGTGGGAAAGGCCGAAGAGATCACACCGGCCCGGATTGATGAAACTGTGAAAAAGAAGTGCTACGACATGGCCGAAAACATCTATAAACTGACCAATTGTTCCGGTATTATCAGGGTCGATTTCATTATAAAAGGCAACCAGGTATACTTCCTGGAACTCAACTCTATTCCCGGAATGTCTGAGGAGAGTATTATCCCCAAGCAGGTTCGCAGTATGGATCTGTCCATGGAAAGTGTGCTTCAGCAGGTTATTGATACGGTCACGGGATCCTGAAAACACTTTTTTTGCTACTTTTACTGCCCGCATGAGAAAATCTCATTTTTTCCTGATTGCGGCATTTTTATGCTGCATGTTTCCGGCCTGTTTCTACTCCGATACAGAGATGTACGAGGTAGATCCGCTTGCAGGCGATCCTCCGAATATATCCATAAGTACCAACCTGGACACGCTTGACCTTCCTCAGGTAAACGACAGTCTTGCACTTATCTACCATGTTCAAATAAGCGGAGGTGAGCTTTACTACGTGTATGCAGAAGTGGCAGGCCACATGGTCTTTGACTCGGACAGTACTCAGGGAATATTCTGGATATATCCCCAAATGGCAGATTCATCTGGTGTGGATACCCTCTCTATGGAATTCTACTACTCCAGTAACAGCAACAGTCTGGCCGACAAGGTGGGATATGAAGCGCTGCTGGAACGGCTGAAATTTGCTTTGGACTTTAACCAGGGGGAGCAGCAATGAGAAAGTTCACCATGTATATGATCCTGCTGACTCTGGTACTTCTCGCCGTTCCACCTGCCCATGGGCAGGACGGGGGGATAAAGTTTTCCTTAGGAGTGGCAGCTGTTCGAATGGATGATTTGAAAGCTCTCCAGAAGCATATACTCAGCACCTATCCCGTGGAGGGGAAAATAACGAGTTCTTTTCCACCCTTTACCTCCTCATCCGTCATTGTCTTCAAGCAGCTGTTCGAACAGATCCGGATTGGGGGAGGATACAGTTACTCCACCACAGGAGGTAAATCCAGTTACGCCGATTACTCCGGAACCCTGTACACAGAAATGTCGGCCACTGCGCACCGGCTGGGAGCATACCTCTCTTACTCCGTATGGAGCGGTGAGCATCCTGAGCTCTCTATCTATGGAAAAGTGGAAGCCAATCTGAGCGACATCACAATTCAGTCCTCCTATACCATCCTGGGACTCTCAAATACTATTTTCAACAAATACCGGTCTATAAGCCCTATTGGCACGGTAGGCACAGAACTTAGCTACAAGATTAAAAATTTCACCCTGGGTGTAAGCGCAGCATACCTGGTGGACCTGACAGGCGATCTGAAAAATGTGGACGGGGCTGACCCCCTGGTGAATCCCGGCGACAGGGAGCGGGTACTGACCTCTGACTGGACCGGCTGGCAGGTGCAACTGAGTGCCCGGATACCGCTTCGGTTTTAGCTTAGTCGTTGTTCCCCCTGATGCCCCCAATAAACTTCTCCACCCTTTGTTCCAGGCTTAGGGTATTACTCTCACCAAGGGCCCTGATAAAGGCGCTTCCAATAATAGCTCCCCGGGCATAGCTGCAGGCTGCCCGGAAGGTCTCCCGGTTTGAGATCCCGAAGCCGATGAGTCCGGGTACAGGAAGGCTCATCTCCTTCAGTCTCCGGAAATAGGCTCTTTGATGGTCCACTACCGAATTCCTTGCCCCGGTCGTGGAAGACTCTGCCACCAGGTAGACAAATCCTCGGCATAAGGATACAATCTTCTTTATTCGCTGATCATCTGTATGAGGCGTGATAAGCAAGGAATGGTATATTCCATTTGCCTGGAAGAGCGCCCGGTAACGGGCTTCGTATTCAGCGGGTGGCAGATCCGGAATAATCACACCATCAATTCCCGTTTCCCTGCATCTTCTTAAGAATTCCTCCATACCCATCCGGAGAACAGGATTCAGGTAACCCATCAGTACAAGGGGAATGTGAACGCTTCGGCGAATCTCCTTTAACTGGGTAAATAGCAGCTCCAGATTCATGCCATTGCTCAGGGCAATCTGACTGCTCTGCTGAATCACGGGGCCATCAGCCAGGGGATCGGAAAAGGGAATTCCTATCTCCACCATATCGGCTCCATGCTCCTGAAGCGCTTTCAACACTCTTACGGTATCCTGGAGCCGGGGATAGCCCGCTGTCATATAGATGGAGAGAATTTCTCCTTCCTTCTCGCTGAAAAGCTGATCAATCCGGTTTTTCATCATTTTTAAAATTCCAGTCGTTGAATATATGTTTCCATATCCTTGTCGCCCCGTCCTGACAGATTCACCACGACAACATCATCGGCTCCTGCACCAATTTTTTCCAGGCATGCCAGTGCATGGGCGGTTTCAAGAGCAGGTATTATCCCCTCTTTCCTGGTGCACAGAAGAGCTGCCTGAAGGGCTTCATCATCTGTAACTGCATACACAGTGGACCTTCCCGATCTTGCCAGCCAGGCATGAAGGGGCCCGACTCCGGGATAATCGAGTCCCGCCGATATGGAGTAGGGCTCCTCTATCTGTCCATCCTCATCCTGCATCAGCAGGGTCCTGCTTCCGTGAATAATACCCGGGGTGCCAATCAGGGAAGTGGCTGCGGTTTTACCACTGTCCACCCCCAGTCCCGCAGCTTCGGCAGAAATCAAACGCACACGATTATCTTCCAGGTAATGATAATAAGCGCCGGCAGCATTGCTTCCTCCTCCAACACAGGCCAGCAGGAAGTCCGGATAGTTTCTGCCGGTTTTCTCCTCCAGCTGTATCCGGATCTCCTCAGAGATCACTGACTGAAAGCGGGTAACCATATCGGGATAGGGATGCGGCCCCACCACCGATCCAATGATATAATGGGTATCCACAGGGTGATTGATCCAGTCCCGTATGGCCTCGTTAGTAGCATCCTTCAGGGTCTTATTTCCGCTGTGTACCGGAACAACTCTGGCTCCCAGCATGATCATCTTCTTCACATTAGGCGACTGGCGGTCCACATCCAGGGCTCCCATATAGACCACACACTCCATTCCTGTGAGGGCACAAACGGTGGCCGTAGCCACTCCATGCTGCCCGGCCCCGGTCTCTGCAATGATCCGCTTCTTCCCCAGTTCTCTGGCCAGAAGGATCTGCCCGATGGTATTATTGATCTTATGAGCACCTGTATGGTTCAGGTCCTCTCTTTTCAGGAAAACCCGGGTATTATAATGTTCCGAAAGTCTCTCAGCCCTGAAAAGAGGAGTGGGCCTTCCGGCGTAATCTTTCAGTAAGAGCCTGAATCTGCTCTGAAAATTATCAGATCTGATAATATCCAAATAGTTTTCTTCCAGCTCCCTGATGTTTGGGAAGAGCATTTCAGGAATATAAGCACCTCCAAACTCTCCGTAATACCCTCTCTGATCGGCTTTCATGTTCATGTTTTCTATGTTCTCATATGATTGATAAATCCCCTCAAAGCCTCCACATCTTTGATTCCGGGTGACACTTCAAACCTGCTGTTGACATCCACTCCGGTCATTTCAGGGAGATGTATGCTCCGTATAGCTGTTGCATCTCCGGGTCCTATTCCCCCGCTAAGGAAATAGGGGGCCGATACCTGGACCGCCTCCAGCACTTTCCAGTCAAACTTCTTTCCCGTTCCCCCGGCTCCCCTTCCGGCTGAATCAAAAAGGAAATAGTCCACCACCCCCTTGTATTCATTGATCCCGGGATCCTGCTCATGCGGATCAAGCACCTTAATCACATGCACCTTATCCGCCGCCAGGCTCCGGCAATAAGCGGCAGGCTCATTCCCATGCAGCTGAACCGCATCCAGGGCATAAAGCTCGATTTTCTTTTTCACCTGCCCGAGCTTCTCATTTATAAAGACTCCTACCCTCCTGGTTCCCGGTCCGGGAATTCTGAACAGGGCAGGGTCGGGACCAGTCCCCACGAAGCGTTTGGACCCTCGATGGAAAATGAATCCAACATACTCCGGTTCAAGTGCACATACCTGTTCCAGGTTTTCAGGATCGCGCATCCCGCATACCTTAATCTGCAATGGCTCTCTGTTCACCTGTAATTATTTAAACAAGTTCAGTTTATGCTAGGCCTGTAAACTATCTATCAATCTCCTGCAGGCACTGCCCGGGTCGCTCTCTTTCATAAAAGTCTCTCCCATCAGAAATAATTTGTACCCTGCCAACCAGAGTTTCCGGATCTCTTCCGGGCCGGTGAGTCCGCTCTCCGATACGGGGACCACACCGGGGGGCATCTCTCCGATCAGTTCCAGGCTCCTGCCCGTGTCCACGGTGAATCTTTTAAGGTCCCGGTTGTTTACACCCACAAATCTGATCCCCGGATGAAACTTCTCCAGCTCCTTCGAATGGTGTACTTCAAAGAGAAGGTCCAATCCCAGTGATGCAGCCTCCAGGGTCAGATCTTCCACCTCCCTTTGATCCAGGACAGAGGCGATCAGCAATACTATATCGGCTCCATAGGCGCTGGCTTCATGCAACTGGTAAGGATCAATAATAAAATCCTTTCTTAACAGAACCAGCTGAGGATTCGACTCCCTGACTTTCCTGAGGTCCCGGAAGGACCCGCCGAAAAAGCTCCGGTCGGTGAGGATGCTCATGGCGGCCACCCCGGCAGCTTCATAGGCACCAGCCACCTTTACAGGATCTGCTTCCATATTTATGGCCCCTCTTGAGGGCGATTTTCGCTTGAACTCCGCAATAATACCCGGTTTCTTTTCCAGATCCGGCAGGGAAATCCTATTGCAAGGGCGCCTGTAATATGGGAATGTCTTCAGACTGGAGAGTGGTCGTTTCTGTTTTCTTGTCAGGATTTCCACCCGCTTCTGTTCTACGATGGCTTCAAGAATATTCATCTTATTTGTTCTCGATCAGTTTCTTAAATGCGCTGTAAGCAGATCCCGACCGGAGCGATTGCCCTGCCCGTTCCAGGCTCTGCTCCATGCCTGCCGTCTCGTCCATGCAGTACAGGGCCAGCGCAGCATTGGCCACCACTACCTCGTTCTGTGCCTGGCTCCCTTCTCCCTTAAGGATCTTCAGAAAAACGGCAGCGGCTTCCCCGACTGTCGATCCTCCGTATATGTCCCGGGAGGTAACCATCCCCAGCCCGAAATCGGCCGGAGAATAAGTCCGCTCCATGCTGCGGGTAAGCACTCTGAAGCTTCCAGTGAGCGAGATTTCGTCATATCCGTCCAGGGAGTGTATGATGCAGAACTGTTTCTCTGTTTCCTGGTAGAGGTAATGATAAAGCCTGGCGACGTCCAGACTAAAAACCCCAACCAATTGATTATGAGGGTTCGACGGGTTAACCATGGGGCCGAGCATATTAAAGAATGTCTTAATCCGAAGGCTTCTTCTGACAGGCGCTACATTCTTCATGGCCGGATTAAACAGGGGAGCATGAAGGAAACATATATTGCACCGGTCCATCTCCCTCTTCAGCCGGTCCGCATCGCTGCTGAATGCGTATCCAAAATATTCCAGAACATTGGATGATCCGCAGGCCGAAGAAACGCTGTAATTACCATGTTTGGCCACTTTCTCTCCGGCTCCGGCCACCACAAAAGAGGTGAGTGTAGAGATATTAAAGGTATTCTTCTCATCTCCTCCGGTCCCGCAAACGTCGATGGTATTAAATTCTGTCAGATCCACCGGGGTACAGAGCTCCATCAGAGCATCACGGAATCCGGCCAGCTCTTCCACGGTGATGCTCCGCATCAGGTAAACCGAAATAAAAGCTGCAATTTCAGAATCATTGTATTTCCCTTCTGCCATATTCCGCAGAATAATTTTGGCATCCTCCTTTCCCAGGGTTTTGTGATCAAAGAGGTATTGTAGAGTATCTTTCATGCTTTCTCTGTTTCTCTGTGAGTATTCCGGGCATTATTAATCCAGTTCAATATCATTCTTCCCCCATATTCGGTAAGTACCGATTCGGGGTGAAACTGGACACCTCTGACATCATACTCCCTGTGCCTGATGGCCATGATATATCCCTCATCATTCTCCACGGTAATCTCCAGCTCCCGGGGAAGGGTCTGATGATCCACCACCCAGGAGTGATATCGTCCTGCATCAAAGAACTCAGGAACTCCCTCAAAGAGATATTCATCCCCGACCAGCTGCTTCATCTGACCTGTTACTCCGTGATAAACCGTGGACAGATTTGAAATGCTTCCTCCATAGGCTTCGGCTATTGCCTGGTGCCCCAGGCAGACTCCAAGGATGCTTTTACGGGAACCATATGCTCTGATGATATCCAGGGAAAGACCTGCTTCGCAGGGGATACCGGGACCCGGACTGATCAATATCTTATCATAGGCTTCCACCTCCTCCAGAAGAAGCTGATCGTTCCGTTTCACATCCACGGATCGCTTTATCACCCGCTCGATATACTGCACCAGGTTGTAGGTAAAGGAGTCGTAATTATCCAGTACAAGAATTTTCATATCCATGCTAATTTGACAGGTTCATCTTTCCGGCCATCCCGATGGCCGATTTCAGGGCTGCCAGTTTATTATTCACCTCCTGCAGTTCTCCCTCTTCGGTCGATTCAGATACAATTCCGGCACCAGCCTGGTAATAGAGTCTGTGGTCGCGTGATAGGAATGAGCGGATCATAATGGCGTGATTGATATCTCCGTTAAAGCGGATGAAGCCGATGGTCCCGCCATAGAAACCCCTCCGTTTCCGCTCATAGTGGTCGATCAGTTCCATGGCTCTGTATTTGGGAGCACCTGAGAGAGTCCCGGCGGGAAATGATTCGGCCAGGATACGGATGGTATTGGCCCCCTCGCTCAATATCCCTGAGACCTTCGATACCATGTGGATCACATGAGAATAAAACTGGATTTCCCGATACTCCTCCACCTTAACATGAGAAGTGGTTCGGCTCAGGTCATTCCTGGCCAGGTCCACGAGCATCACATGTTCCGAATTCTCTTTCTCATCTTCAGCCAGTTTTTTTGCCAGTTCCTGGTCCTCACGGTCATTTCCTGTGCGCCTGAAAGTTCCGGCTATGGGGTTGATATAGGCTTTCCCTCCCGCTATTACAATCTGGGCTTCGGGAGAGGAGCCAAAAAGCTTGTAACTTCCATAGTCGAAATAGAACAAATAGGGTGAGGGATTTATGGAACGAAGCGCCCGGTAAACATTGAACTCATCCCCGGTAAAATCCTGGGTAAACTGTCTGGAGAGTACAATCTGAAAGACATCTCCCCTGTAACAGTGCTCTTTCCCTGCGGCAACCATGGCCCTGTACTCCTTGTCGCTCAGATTGGAGGACTCTTCACCGGAAGTAGCAAAGGAGTAACTGGCAATATTCCTGTTATGCAACAAAGTGCTTACATGGTCGATCTGACTCCTGCCCCCGTTAACGATGTTTTCAAAAAGCTGCAATTCATTGGTCAGATGATTTATCGCCAGCACAAACCTGAAGAAATTATATCTGATTTCAGGGATATCTTCCTTTTCCGGGATAGTGGACTGAAAACGGATATCTTCAAAATACTGGACAGCATCGAAGGTGCTGTATCCGAAAATACCGTCAGCCATCAACTCCTCTTCTCCGGGATAATCGATGGCAAAGGCCGATAAAAAATCCCTGAGCCGGTCCACCACCTCATTTTCAGGTCCCGCCTGTTCCAAACTGACTTCCCTGCCAGGAAGTGAGATTCGCATCTCCTGGTGATGCACCTGGAATTCAGCGATGGGATCCATGCATATAAAGGAATAAGAATCCTCCTTCCCGTGATAATCAGAACTCTCAAGAAGCAGGGAGTTTGGATATATATCCCTGATTTTCAAGTATATACTCACCGGGGTAATGATATCTGCCAGTATCTTTCGTGTAACTACTTTTACCGGTACCTTGTCCATGAAATGGTTCTTTTTGGGTTAAAAAAAAAGCTTCCCCCGAAGAGGAAGCCCTGATTATTGTTTTGCACAATGTGTCGCTACCTATGCTCCGGTCTGTCGGAAAAAGGAGTGCCACCACCAGTTTGTGCGAATCAAAGTCATCTTTTTCAATTATGAAAGGCAAATTAAAGGAAAGATTTCAATTAATCCAAATTTCACTACATTCGCCTCGCATATCCCTGTATAAATATGATCCGGCTCTATCTCCGAAACATCTCCATTTTCTTTTCTATCTGGCTCGTAGTCATGGTTATATATGCGGTAAGCAAAGGGGTCACGGACCTCGACTTTCTCTGGAAATTCTTTCTGCTTCCTGCTTTTTTCCTGGGATTTCTGGCTGCCCTGAGCACCTTTCTGGGTAAGAGCATACCCGTTAAGAAGGGGATCAACTGGTTCTTTTTGCTGGCTGCCCTGGCTGTGGACCAGGGAGTCAAAGCCTATCTCTTTTCCCTGGATTGGGAGTCCATTTCTATTCCGATCATTGAACCTGTTTTCTTTCTGGAACCTACCCACAATACACTGGGCTCCTACCTGTGGGTGCTCCTGAAACTTAAAGAGGGCTCCCACCTGCTCAATATTATCCTGTTTAGCCTGGCAGGCATCGTCTTCGTTGAGATCTGGAGGTTTTATGTGCACCGAAAACGGAACAGTTTCTGGATCAATGGATTTATCCACCTTTTTCTTGCCGGACTCCTTGCCAATTTGATCGATAACGCTTTCTGGGGGGGATCGCTCGATTACATCACCATCAAACCCTTCTACACCTTCGATCTGAAGGACCTGTATATCACCCTGTGCGAACTCTTTCTGATCACCGAGTTGATCGACAACCGCCTGCTCCGGCGCCTTATCCATATGCCCAAAGACGAGAGCCGGCAGCTGAACCGGGATTTCTTCAACTTTGTGAAGAAAGACTTCGGGATCGGGCAAAAAAAAGAGGAATAGTCCACTGCGTCAGGGCATCTTTCCATCATTCTCAAGCCTTCTTATTAAGAGATGAACCCTTCTAATATCAGCCACCAGGGAGGTGGCAGAAATGGTGGCACCAGAAAGGGCATCCACCTCCTTCCCGAGTGAGAGCTCCTCCCCCTGGTACCCTTTAAATTGAGACAACCATCGCTTCTGGCAGATGGCCGCTCCGTGAGAGGAGCGATATACAGTTATGATAAGGCCCAATACAGTAAGATCTTCCGAGAAAGCAACACTGTAATCAAAATAGTCATACCTTCCCTTTGCCCGGGTCGATAGCAGGTATCCAAGGACTTTCCATTGATTCTTAAACAGGTACATTCGATCCCCATCCATGACCAGGCCTTCATAGGCGGGTTCCCGGACAGGAAGAGGAACGGATTCTGCCAGGAACTCCCCTGCAAAGATCCCGGACACAAATTTCGCCTCTTTTTTTGTTAAAAGTTCAGGGGCCTGTGTGCGGCCCCATGAACAAATAAGCAGAAAACAAAGCGTATAAATATATCGCATTTTTCTTATCTGATTGTTAAAACCACACAGCCACTCCGGCATTAAACTGCCTGTTTATGCTTTCGGAACCCTGATTCCCAAACCACTGAAGATCTGCTTTCAACATCGCACCGGCCGTCAGCTTCCAGCCCAGGCCCAGGGTCAGGTCCCTGCGGCTGAAGCCCGGATTCAGGGGGACTGAAGCTGTGGTGGAGATTTGTGTATTATATTGCTCATAGCGGATGAACGGGATTAATTCCGAATGGATATTTCCGGCCCCGTGGAACAGGTCATAGGCCAGCTCGGCATACCAACCACCCAGCGAGCTGCCCAGGTCGCTTCCCGTATATTGATTGTAGGAGGAGGTATTGGATACCCAGCCCAGGTTGGCCTGCGCACTTAGTCTCAGCCCTTCATACCGGAACCTGGCATCCAATCCGAGCATGGACAATCCCACCACGGATGAATCGGCCGATGCAATGGCCTGGTTATCTGATTTGTCAAGGGCTCCATACAGCGAGGATTGTGTTTGGCCAGTATATCCTGAAAAGCCCAGTTGCAAACCCGGCAGGCCAAAATAATTGATCTTGAAAGTCAGGTTGGGTGAACCGATTATGGACTCGGCCCCTTTTTGCCGCCCCTTTCGGAAACCATTGGAGCCGCTCAGGGTGGCTTCATCATCATATCCTTTAAATCCGTTGACCAGATAGAGCTGGTAAGAGAGTGCCGCCGAAGGGAAAGTTCCGGTGAAACCAGCTCCAATTTCGCGCCAGGTGGAGGGTACAATATATGTATCCAGGTTGGGTCTTTCCACTCCGTTGAAGGTTGACGGCTCATGATATTCGTTGATAATACCCATGGGTACCAGCATCAATCCACCTCTGAGTTTCAGCCAGGGGAGTATCTCATGCTGAAGGAAAGCCTGTTCCACAAATGCTTCCTTTACATGCTCAAACTCGATTTCAGTAATAAACTGGGTTTTCCCGCTAAACTTATATCCAAACATCAAAACAAGACGGTGCACATCCATGATTCCGTTGTTGTAAGTTCCCTGTTGCAGTAACTGGTTATAATCAATTTGTCCATATCCTCCCAAAGTAAGTTTATCCTCCTCCTGCATCATTCTTCCGGCAGTATTGGTCCCTTCCTGGCCATGCAGCCAGACTGGAAAAAAGATCATAAGCGCTAAACCGAAACATATTCCTCCAATTGCTCTCATTTTACTATATTTTTTAAAGTTAAGACACTGCAAATCTATAGCAAATTCGCTGATTGGTAGAATTTTACAGGTAGCTTGAAGAATGATTCTAAATAAAGAAACAGCGTGAGATGATGATAATCCAGCACTTAAGGATTTTACACGACTGCTTATTTAGACGAAAATACCTACAAATGGGTAGGCTCAGAGAGAGAACACGATTCCGGTCAGCTCCTCAGAAATTTCCCAGAGCCTTCCCGACACTTCCCTGGTGACCAGTTTCGGACTCGGGGTGTCGCGGACAGGCCACCCCCGCAATTTCATGAATCCATCCGGACCAAAAAAGGAGCCCGGTTCCACGTCACCGGCAGTAGCCGCATACAGGGAAGGAAGAGCTCCCATCTCGGCAGTCTGGGCCACCAGCCGGTTGGCCATATTAAAGGATCCTGCCCCAAAACTGGAGCCCTTCATGCGGGCACCTTTGGCCTGTAACTCTGTATCCGCATATCCGGGATGGGCCGCAGCGGCTATCACCAATACTCCTGCTTGCTTTATCCTGGCGGCCAGTTCATGAACAAAAAGCAGGTTGGCCAGCTTGCTCATACCATAGGCCCCCCATTTTTTATATCCCTTTTCCCAGTGAGGGTCCTCAAAACGTATTTTCCCCATGTAGTGCGCCAGGCTGCTTACCTGAACCACCCTGGACCGGCCAGTTTTTTTCAGATGTGGCCAGAGCCGTGCGGTAAGTGCAAAATGCCCCAGGTGGTTCACTCCGAACTGCATCTCAAACCCATCGGTGGTCCGCTGGTATGGAATTGCCATCAGCCCGGCATTATTGATCAGCAGATCCAGACCGTCACCTGACTCAGAAAACTTTTGTGCAAACTGTTTTACCGACTCCAGGCTGGCCAGGTCCAGGTGCCACAGTTCGGGTTCCACAAGCGCACCCTCCTCCCTGATCCGGGCCCTGGCCAGTTCGCCCTTATCCAGGTTTCTGCAGGCCATAATTACTTTCATCCCTCTAACAGCAAGCACCTTTGAAGTATGAAACCCAAGTCCGCTGTTGGCTCCTGTTACCACGGCTATCCTGCCCGTCTGTGACGGAATCTGATTTGTGGTCCATCCATTCTTTCTCATAAAATATCCATTTCCAGATAGGGTAAAATACTCCCCGGGCATCTTATTGGCAAAGCAGGTTTAATATAACACTAAAAACAAATAAACATGAAAACTAAAACGAGAAACTCAAGAATTTGGTTCGTGGCAGCTCTTTTGTTCCTGGGAACTTCACTTTACGCCTTTCCCGGCAGTGATAAGGAGCCGGCCGATACCATCAAGTACACATCCTATTATGGTAAGGTAATCGACGCCGAATCAAGCAAGGCCCTTCCCTTCGCAACCATCGAAGCGCTTGGTAGTAATACCGCGACTGTAAGCAACATTGATGGTGATTTCACCATTAAAATTGAGCGGAATGCCAATGTTTCACAGTTGAAAATCTCATATATCGGCTTTCAGAACAAAATCATGGATCTGGGGAACTTTTCAGATCAGCGGTCATTCACGGTTGAGCTAAGCCCCAGCACCATTCAGTTAAAGCAGGTAACCATTCGTCCCAAAGATGCCATGGAGCTAATCAACGATGTCCTGTACAACATCAGGAACAATTATAGTGAGATGCCCATGATGATGCGCGGATTCTACAGGGAGACCATTCAGAGAGGGAATAATTATGTTTCCATCTCCGAAGCCGTTATTGATATTTATAAAGGAAGTTACTCCAATGATTACCAGGTAGACCAGGTGAAACTATTCAAAGGGCGCAAGAGTGCAGATGTGGAGAAAATGGATACCGTCCTGTTCAAAGTCCAGGGTGGCCCCAATACCACCATCCTGATGGATGTGGTTAAAAACCCCTACATCCTGCTTTCCGAGGAGTACCTGAATATTTACAATTTCCGCCTTACCGATGTAATCACCATCGATGACAGGCTTCACTATGTCATCTCTTTCAGTCAGAAGGATTATGTGGATGATCCCTATTACAAAGGCCGTCTCTATATAGAAATGGACAAACTGGCCATATCTGAAGCCGAATTCGAGCTCAATGTGGAGAACGAGGATGAAGCTGCCAGGCTCTTTATCCAGCGTAAACCATTTGGAATGAGAATTATTCCGGAGAGAGCTGTCTACCGGGCGAAGTATACCATTGCTGAGGATCGCTGGTACTTCAGTTATGCGCGTGCCGAAGTGAAGTTCAAGGTGAACTGGAAGAAGAAACTCTTTAACACCACCTATTCCACCATGTCGGAACTGGCTATTACGGATCGTACGTACGAGGGAATTGAGAGATTTATCGGAAAGGAAAGGTTCAAGAGCAATGATATCCTGAATGAGAAGGTTTACGTATTCTTCGATCAGGGATTTTGGGAAGGTTACAACGTCATTGAACCAGATCAATCCATAGAGAGCGCTATCCGGAAACTGAACAGGAAATACCTGAGGCGGAACGGATGATGAATGGCAAGCATCTATCTATATAGCTCAAAGCACTGTCTGTAAGAATTGTGTAACTTTACCATCCCTGTACAGTCGCCCAATGCAGACAGTGCTTTCTAAAAAGAAATATGGTCCTGAAAGAACAACAGCAGCTCAGAAAGATCCGGAAAGGGGATATCTCCTCCTTTGAGGCTCTTTTTCATCACTATTACAGTGGTTTATGCGGGTATGCGGAAAGCCTTCTGGGTCTGAAAGAGGTGGCCGAAGAGGTAGTCCAGGATGTGTTCTATAATATCTGGAAAAACAGGGAGACGCTGCGAATCAGGAATAGTCTTCAAAGTTACCTGTATCGTTCTGTATACAACAACTCTATGATGTACCTCAGAAAGATGAGAAGGGAACACTTCCTGGAAGACCTTTCACAGCCTGAACCCCGGATGGATGCACCGGATCCCTCCCAGATCATTCAACTGGATGAGGTTTCCGGTCTGATTACCCAGACTCTGGGAAAACTTCCGGAAAGGACCAGGGAGATATTCAGATTGAATCGACAGGAAGGATTGAAGTACAGAGAGATAGCCCAGAAGTTGGCCATTTCGGAAAAAACGGTGGAGGCAAATATGGGGAAAGCTCTGAAAGCATTAAGAAACAGCATGGAGAAATATGAGCAGGACTAAAGATATGGAAATGGCCCGCTACCTGGCCGGGGAGATGAATACCAAAGAGGAAATAAACTTTTTAAGTGAATCGGGGAAAAGCCGGGAACAATTGTCAGAACTAAAAAAAATGGAAAAGCACTGGAAATATTTCGATCAGAATCCCTCCCGGAAAAAATGGAATTCTGGAAAGGCCTGGAACCTGCTTTATAAAAAGCTGGAATCGGATGGTCTCCTGGAGGACCGGACCGTTAAGGAGGATCGAAGAACCTTTGTCCCCCTGTTCAGGATCGCTGCAACCATTGCATTGATGCTTGCCATCGGTTTACCGGCACTCTATTTTGGAGTGATTCGTGATTTTTCAGGAGACGGTAACCGGCATTATGTGGCCGAAGAAGGAATGGCCATGGTGGATCTGCCCGATGGCAGCCGGGTCTATCTCAATAAAGGCGCTGAAATCTCCTATTCGAAAGCATTCAAAAACCAGAGGAATATTTCGCTTCTTGGTGAAGCTTTCTTCGAAGTGATGCCTGATCCTCAGAACCCGTTCACCGTTCGATCCGGAGAGCTGCTCGTATCGGTGCTGGGAACCTCATTCAATGTGAAGGGGAAGCCAGCCTCGGATGTCGAGGTCTACGTGAAAACAGGATTGGTGAAAGTATCGCTGGAGGACTCTGACCAGTTTATCTACCTGGAGCCCGAACAATTCGGAGTGCTCGAAAACAAGAATCTTACTTCTTCATTACAGGAGGATCCCAATTATATCTCCTGGAAAACAAAAGATTTTAAATTTGTAAATTCAGCTCTTGCAGAGGTTCTTCAGGAACTGGAAGAGTCTTATCATGTGGATATTCAGACCGGAGATACGGACCTGTCAGAAATGAGAATCACTACTTCTTACAGCGGACAATCCATCAATGCCATCCTGGAAACCATTGGTACAGCCTTTGGCCTGAGTGTCAGTCAAAAAGGCAACACCTATCTACTGAACAAATAAGGCATTCACATGGGAAACACATCAGGAAGATATTTGCGCGAAACTCTTCGTACGGTCCTGATCCTTTTGTTTCTTTCTCTGTTGCCTCTGCAACATGTGTATTGTCAGGAAACCCTCCCTTCTGTCAGGATTACAGTTTCCTCCAGAAACCAGAGCATTAACGGGGTTCTCGATGAGATTACCCTGCAATCGGGCTATCATTTCACCTTTGATGCAAGCATCATCGACGGGAAGCGAAAAGTAGAATTCCGGGTCCGCGAACTGCTCCTGAAAGAGGCACTCGACTCCCTGCTTAAGGATCCGAACCTCGATTACCGGACTATCGATAAGAACATTGTGATATATCGTATAAATGAAGGCTCCCCCACTCCCATCAGCAGTACGATCGACCGGGCCCTTCTCAGGGGCAGGGTGGTGGAAATGCGCACGGGCAAAGCACTCTCCTATGCGACCATCGCCCTCCTGGAAACCAGCCTGGGTACCATAACAAACCAGGAGGGAGAATTCTCTTTCAAACTGCCCCTTGATCTTCCCGATCCCATGATTGTTGTCTCCTTTATAGGTTACAACAGCAAAGTATTTCCGGTAAGTTATCCTCTGGCAGAGAAACTTGAAATTCAGCTCGAAAGAGAATTGATCCCGCTTCAGGAGGTGATCATCAGGTACAGCGATCCGGCCAAGCTGCTTCGTGAAGCTATAAGCAGGTTCCCGGAAAACTACCTGGAGAACCACTCCACCATGACAGCCTTCTACCGGGAATCCGTGAAACGAAATGACCACTGGATGGTCTACTCGGAAGCTGTGCTTGAGGTGGCAAAAGCTCCATATGGATTATTATCATCCGGAGATCATATCCGCATTGTAAAGCAAAGGAAAATTACGGATGTAAGCACCGAAGACACTGTACTGATCAAGCTGAGATCGGGGATCCCCACCTCCCTGAACCTGGATGTGATAAAGAACCGGCCCGATTTTCTGAAAGAGGACTTTCAATCCAGGTACAATCTGGAGTTCACCGATATGATGAGCTATGGCGACCGGCTGGTCTATGTGATAAGCTTTCATCAGAAAGATGAAATCCCCGACCTCCTCTTCCAGGGACAGCTCTACCTCGACCAGGAAAGCCTGGCATTGCTGGCAGCCGATTTTGAGTTCAATCCGGATTTGCTGCATAAGGAGCCCGAACTCTTCCTGGTGAGCCGCTCTCCAAAAATTAATATTCGTCCCGTGATGGCCAGATATCATGTAGATTACCGCTCGGTGGAAAGCAGGTACTACGTAAGCCAGGTCAGGGGCGAGGTGGAATTAAAGGTGCGTAAAAAAAGAAAGTGGTTCGGCTCCAGGTATAAGATCGCCATTGAGATGGCCATCACAGACCTGATCCCTGATCAGAGGCTGCGGATCGATCCAGCCGACCGAGTTAGCCGTAATATTGTACTGGCTGATGAACCTTTTCAGTTTGATCCGGAGTTCTGGGGCGTGCATAACAGTATTGAACCAGAGGCATCGCTGATGGAGTCCGTCCAGAAACTGGTGCACAACAACCAGGAAATAATGGAATGATCCCCTGGCCCTCCGGGCAAGCACCAGCCTTTCATTTAAGCGCTCCACAGAATTCGGGGCGGGTCCTGAGAATCATTTCCGATTGACTTTCTGTGCGGTCTGCATTAACTTTACCGGTGCAAATAAAACATTGATTCATGAAAAAAACTCTGGGATTTACCATTCTGGCCATGATGGCAGCCTGTACCCAGGTGCCTGAAAAGGTCATGCAGTACACCATTGAACAGTTTTTTGACAACCTCTCCATTGGAGGAGGAAGTTTCTCGGCCGATGAAACCCGGCTGCTTGTTACCAGCAACCAGACCGGTATCTACAATGTATTCGCCCTGAAACTGGATGGTTCCGGAGAAGAACAGCTGACATTTTCCGAAGAAGAGTCCTTCTTTGCCGTATCCTTTTTCCCGGAGGACGACCGTTTCCTCTACTCTGCCGACCAGGGCGGGGATGAGAATGCGCATATTTATATGCAGGACCCGGATGGACAGGTCACCGACCTGACTCCCTGGGAAGGAAGTACTTCGCAATTTGCAGGATGGAGCCGTGATTTCCAGTATCTCTACCTGGTTTCCAACAAAAGGGACCCTCGCTTTTTCGATTTGTATAAAATGGATCTGGAAAATTTCGAATCGGATATGATCTATGAAAATATGGAAAACCTGAGTCCGTCAGCCATCTCAAATACAGGCAGGTACCTGGCCCTGACCAGAGATCTGACCACCTCAGACAACGAAATGTACCTGCTTGACCTGAGCACGGGAAATCTCCAGCATATCTCTGAACATGAAGGCGATGCCACCTATTCTCCGGCAGACTTCTCCCTGGACGATGAGTATCTCTTTTATCTGACCAACGAGGGAAGTGAATTCACCTATCTCTCTTCCTATCACCTGGAAACGGGAAAAAAAGAGCTGGTGTATAAAGCCGATTGGGATCTCTTCTATGCCTATTTTTCTTTTCATGAAAAATACCAGGTAATCGGAATCAATGAAGACGCCAAAACCGTTGTAAAGGTATTTGAAACT
The DNA here is from genome assembly GCA_029210725.1 of Bacteroidales bacterium. Classification (NCBI taxonomy): domain Bacteria; kingdom Pseudomonadati; phylum Bacteroidota; class Bacteroidia; order Bacteroidales; species Bacteroidales bacterium. Next base: position 91,619 of record JARGFM010000013.1, read on the forward strand.
GGCAGCGGAGCGGAAGTGGAGATGCCCGATTTTGGAAACAGGGATATTTCAGGAGTATCCATATCCCGTTCGGAAAAACTGATACGTCTGGCTGCAGGAAGTGGCACCTCCCCCACGGATCTCTATTTGCACCAGTTTGGAGAGGAAGATTTCACCCGACTGACGCACTCCCTCAACGAAGAAATCCATGAAGCGGACCTGGTGACCGGGGAGGTAATCCGCTATCCCTCCTTCGACGGGCTGGAGATCCCGGGCATCCTGTACAAACCACACGAAGCTTCGGCCAGGAACCAGGTGCCGGCCCTGCTTCAGATTCACGGTGGCCCTGGTGGACAGAGCCGCCTGGGATTGATTCTCCTCGCAGCAAGCTGCGAGGAATCATCGATTAATTGTTTATTTTAAATGTGCTCGCTTACCCCGCAGCAGAGCTACGGGGAATGCGCTCGCGTAATTCAACAGTACAACCCAATACCTGGTGAACCATGGCTATGCCATCCTGGCCGTGAACAACCGGGGCAGTTCCGGTTATGGAAAGACCTTTTACAACCTGGATAACCAGCGCCATGGGGAGGATGACCTGATGGACTGTGTTAAAGCCAAGGAATACCTGTCGGAACTGGGCTATATTGACATGGACAGGGTCGGGATTTTAGGAGGCTCCTATGGAGGATACATGACCCTGGCAGCCCTGACTTTCCAGCCGGAAGAATTTGCCGTTGGAGTGGATCTGTTTGGAATTTCAAACTGGGTGCGGACCCTTAAATCCACCCCGCCCTACTGGGAAGCTTTCCGGAAAGCACTGTATGAGGAACTGGGTGATCCCTTTACCGAAGACTCTGTCCGTTTGTATAGAATAAGCTCCCTGTTCCATGCTGATCAGATTACCAAACCGCTGATGGTGCTTCAGGGAGCCAACGATCCGAGGGTGTTGCAAGTGGAGTCAGATGAAATTGTGGCCGCTGTTAAGGAAAATGGAATCCCGGTGGAATACCTTATTTTTGAGGATGAAGGTCACGGTTTCGTGAAGAAAGAGAACCAGATCGAAGGATATGGGAAAATCCTGGAATTTCTGGACAAATATCTGAAAGGAGTGACCGGGGAGTAAGGTTTTATGAACAGGAATTCTGATGAAAATATAGAGCAACTGGCCCGGGAAAAGATAGGGGGTAAGAGTTATTCCACCATCCGGGAAGAGTTGATGGCAGCGGGGATGGCAAAGGAGGAAGCCAATAAGCTGATCCGGAAGGGTATTGCAGCGAAAGCACTCCTCTCCCGCTGAGACGGGAACGGGTGCCATCCGGAAGAGGCGACCGTATAAATGAGAATCCCACAGCCCGGACACCTTAAAATTTATGCATTCTTCCTACCTTCACAGAAAATTGGATGATGCTAGAGGAGATAGTAAAGAAACGTTTTCCGTTTTTTGAGTCGGGACTCAGATCAGCCATCAGTGAAACCGGCACCTTAAGAGAATTTGAAGCCCAGGAGGAGCTGATCAGGGAGGATCAGTATATCCGGTCTTTTCCCATTGTGCTGGAGGGCCTGATCAAGGTTTGCCGTACCGATGAGGAAGGTAATGAACTGCTGCTTTACTATCTGAGGCCCGGTGAAGTCTGTACGGTTTCCCTGATCTGTTGCATGGACCGGACCCGTAGCCGTGTGAAGGCCATTGCCGAAGAGAAAACCACTGCCATAGTGGTTCCGGTGGAGCTTCTGGACAGCTGGATGAGCAAATACCAGACCTGGAAAGAGTATGTGATGCACTCGATGCAGCTACGCTTTGATGAATTGTTGAACGTCCTGGACAGTGTCGCTTTCCTGAAAATGGACGAAAGGCTGGAAAAATTCTTTACCAATCGCTACCGCTCTTCCGGTTCCATGATTTTTGAAGGATCGCACCAGGACGTGGCGCTGGCCTTGAACAGTTCCAGGGAGGTCATATCCAGACTCTTGAAACAGATGGAGAAGAAAGGGCTGATCCGCCTGTCGCGGGGCCGGATCGATTACTCACCCTTGTGTGACAAAAGTTACTGAAAAGCCTGAATCACTTTAATTACTTTGTGCAGTTCAAAATCAAAGTATAATAAATGGAAGCAATAGCTGTACATTCATATAAAGAGCTGGTGTCCGGCCTGTCCGGAGAAGAGAGGGCATTTTTACTCATCTATAAAAGTGGTGCCGGGCAAAGCGATTGTGCACTGGAGAGGATTGAAAAAATGAGTAGAAATGATTCACAGAAGCTGTTTACTGCCGATGTGAATAGTGTCCGCGATATACACGAGAAACTGGAGATTACCACTGCTCCCAGCCTGGTCATTTTTGAGAAGGGCAAAAAGGTGAATGTAGTCAAAGGGTGTCAGACAGAGGCTGCCTACAGCTCCATTCTTTCCGGCAGAGAAATTGGCGGGCAAAAAGGAGGAGAAGCGGGAAAGAGCAAACAAGTTACCGTGTATACTACTCCAAGTTGCAGCTGGTGTACTACTCTAAAAACATACCTGGATCAGAAGCAGGTCCGGTACAGAGAGATTAATGTAGCAGCAGACTCAACGGCGGCAGAAGCCATGGTTCGGAAAAGCGGACAGCAAGGGGTCCCTCAGACAGAAATAAACGGACAGATGATTGTGGGTTTTGACAGGACCCGGATCAATCAACTGCTGGAGATAAAATAAGTTCGACGCTTATAGTAAACCTAAATTAAAGAAAAATGAAAGAGTTACAGCCAATCAATCAACATGTGCTTCTGGAAATTGAAGCAAAAGAAGAGAAAACTGCTTCGGGAATTATCATTCCTGACACCGTTAAGGAGAAACCTCAATTCGCAAAAGTGCTGTCTATCAGTGGGATAGAAGATCCTGAGATTTCAGTAGGTGATGTGGTTTTTTACAAGAATTTTTCAGGAACAGAACTGGAATTCAACGGTAAAGAATACCTGATGATGCCCTACGCCGATATTCTCGGAAGAATTGTTGAAACAGACAAGATCTAGTATCATGCCTGACCGGCTGTAGGCATTTTTATCATTATCAAAATCTTTAGGTTTCTGCCGAAGGGCTGCTACTCGACATGGCAGCTCTTCTTTTTTATACCCCGGATTAGTCCTATCTTGCACCCACCTTTTATTCATCTTAAAACTTGTACTGTGAAAAAACTGATATCGGCTATGGTTGTTGCCACCGTAATCCTTTCCGCATGCAACTCAATAAAAAAAGAACCCATGAATCCATTCCTGACAGAGTATACAACTCCATTCAAAGTACCCCCGTTTGATGCGATAGAGAACGAGCACTTCATTCCTGCTTTTGAAGAAGGGATGAAATTGCAGCAGGCAGAAATTGAAACCATTGCAGGAAACACGAATGAAGCTACCTTCAGGAATACCATCGAAGCTCTGGATAAAAGCGGAGAATTGCTAAACAAAGTAGAAGGCGTGTTTTTCAGACTCCGTTCGGCCGAAACGAATGATGAGCTGGACTCCATTGCACGGATAATACAACCAGTGCTCACCGCCCACAACAGCAGCATCAGCCTGAACCCCGGATTGTTCGAAAAGATCAAGGCCCTCTATGCAAAAAAGGAGTCCCTTGAACTTAACGAGGAACAGTCCAGGGTCCTGGAGAAAACCTACCGCAGGTTTGTCAGGGGTGGCGCCAACCTGGAGGGAGAGGATAAAGAGAGGATCATGGAAATCGACAAGAGACTCTCCATGCTGACCATGCAGTTTGGCGATAACCTGTTGAAAGAGACCAACTCCTATCAATTGATTATTGAAGACGAAGCCGACCTGGCCGGACTGCCTGAGTCGGTGCGTTCTGCAGCATCTGATGCCGCCCGTTCCGCAGGTTTGGAGGGCAAGTGGGTATTTACCCTGCAAAAGCCAAGCTGGATCCCTTTCCTTCAGTATTCTGAAAAAAGGGAATTAAGAGAAGAGATTTACAGGGCTGTGTTTATGCGCAGTAACAACGGGAACGAATATGATAACAATAATTTGATTACAGAGATACTGGAACTCAGGATCGAACGCGCAAAGCTGCTGGGTTATGAAACACATGCAGCCTACGTCCTGGAAGAGAGAATGTCCAAAAAAGCGGAGAATGTTTATGACCTGCTTATGCAGGTCTGGGAACCTGCTCTGAATAAAGCCAAAGAAGAGGCTGATATGATGCAGCAGATAATCGACCGGGAAGGCGGGGCTTTTCAGCTGGCTTCGTGGGACTGGTGGTACTATGCCGAAAAGATCCGTATGGAGAAATATGATCTGGATGAGGAGGTGGTCAGAGACTATTTCAGCCTGGAAACCGTTAAGGAAGGGCTCTTCTCAGTGGTGAACAATCTGTATGGCCTGAGTTTTGAACCCCGCAAGGATCTTCCCGTATACCACGAGGAAGTTATGGCCTACGAAGTGAAAGAAAGGGATGGATCTCATCTGGGTATTCTGTATATGGATTTCCATCCAAGACCAGGAAAGAGAGGAGGTGCCTGGAGTACCAGTATCCGAAGGGCCCATGTCAAAGAGGGCAGGCAGATCACTCCGGTCCACCTGATTGTTATGAATTTCACCAGGCCCACGGGCGACAAACCGGCCCTGCTTAGCTTTGATGAGGCTCTCACTTTCTTCCATGAATTCGGACATGCACTGCACTCCATGCTCACCAGGTGTGAGTACCTGGCCGTTTCCGGAACCTCGGTGGCAACAGATTTTGTGGAACTTCCTTCCCAGATCATGGAGAACTGGGCCGCACACCCCGATGTTCTGAAAACCTATGCAAAACACTACCAGACAGGTGAGGTAATTCCGGACGAGCTGATTGACAAGCTGGAAGCTGCCAGCAAGTTCAATCAGGGATTTGTGACTGTGGAGTATACGGCCGCATCGATCCTGGATATGGATTATCATACACTTACAGAGGCATCCCAGGTGAATGCCAATGATTTTGAAGAGGCTTCCATGGACCGGATCGGCTTAATTGATCAAATCATCCCTCGCTACAAATCCAACTATTTTCAGCACATCTTTGCCGGAGGGTATTCTGCTGGTTATTACAGCTATATGTGGTCAGAGGTGCTGGATAAAGATGCTTTTAATGCATTTGTCGAGACCAGCCTTTTCGACCAGGCAACAGCCACTTCATTCCGTGAAAACATCCTGGAAAAAGGAGGTTCTAAGGAGGAAATGGAAATGTATGTCAATTTCCGGGGTGCTGAACCCACTATTGAGCCACTGCTGAAAGGAAGGGGACTTAATTAAAACAGGAGAATACAGTAATAACTACGGGGAGGAGTATGGCTGTCAGATGGCACCTATACCCCTCTCCCTTTCAGGATAGTAATTACTGTGTAAAAAAGAATCTTTGCATCCACAAAGAGGGACATGTTTTCTATATATAATATATCAAATCTGAGCCTCTTGATCATTTCCTCCACATTCTCGGCATAGCCATACTTCACCTGGCCCCAGGAGGTAATTCCCGGTTTCACCTTCTGCAGATGGGTAAAATGCGGAGCGGTCCTGATAATTTTTTTGATAAAATATTCCCTTTCGGGCCGTGGTCCCACCAGGGCCATATCGCCTCTCAGGACATTAATGAAGTTAGGGATCTCGTCCAGCCGGTGTTTGCGCATCATTTGCCCAAAACGGGTCACTCTGGGATCGTGTTTTGAGGAGAGTTCAGGGCCATTCTCTTCTGCATTGTGGTACATGGAGCGAAACTTGTAAATCTGGAATTCCCGGCCATACCTTCCTATCCGGTCCTGTTTGTATAATACCGGGCCGGAGGAAGAGAGCTTTACTCCAATGATCAGGGCCAGGTTCAGAGGAGTTAAAAAAATCAAAGCCAGTATGGAAATGACAATATCCATCAACTGTTTCACATTTTGTTGCCAGGCGGGCATTACATCCTGATTTATCTCCAGCAGGGGAGTTCCGAATATGGTGGTACTTTTTACTTTACCGGTAAGAATATCCGTGATACTGGGTATGGCACTGATTTTCACATCAAGCAGGGAGAGCCTGTTCACAATATCTCCAATCTTATCGTGTTCCGCCGGATCCAGGGCAATGATCACCTCCTCGACACCCTGCTCCATTAAAATAGACTCCATATTCTCATGCCCGCCCAGGTGGGGCAAATGGTCCTGCAACTGATAATGCTCTTTCCATTTCACGTTGATGAATCCTAATATCTCATATCCATTGGATCTGTGTTGATTTATAATATCCAGATATACATCCACTGCATTTTCATTACTTCCGATCATCACCGTTTTAAAACCGATTTCCCGCCGGTGGACTTTTCTAACCATCCTGGTGGTTAAAAACATCCTTGGTATCAGGGTCAGCGTAAACTGCAGGAGAAAAAGCGTAATCGCAAGGGTGTAATAGTTGGTGTAATTCTGAATGATATCATCCAGAATAATAAGAAAGAAAATAATCACAACTCCAAGCAGCGTGCTTAACAGGGTCCGGATAAAATCATCCAGCCTGGAACGGCGAAACATATCCTTATAAAAACCGGTAAAATAGTATAACAGTATCCATGCAAAAGGAAGGCCTGTGACCCCAGTCCAGAACCTGGGGCCAAAGGTGATGGGGACATCTGTTCCAAATGCCTGGGATTCAATAAAAATCTTTCGAAACAGAAAGAATAAAACCCAGGCCACCATGGCCGCAAGAAAGTCAAATAAAATGTATAATAATCTCTGTTTTCTCTGGTTCTTCATTCAGTTGGTCGAGCTCTGATTCTATAACTGCAAGTCCAGGCCGATAATTGCTTCAGGTGTCAAAAAAAACTCCATATATGTTGAAGAATATCCCTTATATTTGTCCATCCAAATGGAACAGGCAGACAGTTTTAGACATAAAGGTTTAAGAAAGAAACTCATAGAGTCGATCAGATCCAAAGGGATCATGAATGAAGAGGTACTTGAAGCCTTAAACAGGGTTCCCCGCCATCTTTTTATGGATAGTAGTTTCGTTAACTTTTCCTACACAGATAAAGCCTTCCCCATTGCATCCGGACAAACCATTTCCCAACCCTATACTGTGGCATTTCAAACCGAACTTCTGGATGTGAAAAAGCATATGAAAGTCCTGGAAGTTGGTACCGGATCAGGATATCAGACTGCCGTCCTGCTTGAACTTGGGGCAAGGGTCTACACCATTGAAAGACAGCGGCAACTTTTCCTGGAAGCTCAGAAAACACTGGGCCCGCTTCACTATAAACCCATTTACTTTTTCGGGGACGGTTATGAAGGATTACCGGCCTACCAGCCTTATGACAGGATCCTGATTACCGCAGCGGCCCCGGAAATTCCTGAACTTCTTCTTAAGCAGCTGGCTGTGGGCGGAATACTTGTTGTTCCGGAAGGCGACCGATTCGGTCAGAAAATGATCCGTGTGGTTCGGGAAACTACAGATCATTATCAGCGTAGTGAGCATGGTCACTTCTCTTTTGTCCCCCTGCTCAGGGGTAAAAATCAATAATATGCTTCGTATAGAGTCACTTGTGTTTAACGCTTTCCAGGTAAATACCTATCTGATTATACACGATAACGGGGAGTGCCTGGTCATCGATCCGTCTTTCTACTCCCCGGAAGAAGTCAGGAACTTTGACCAGTTTATTATCAAACAGAAATTGCAGGTAATCGGACAGCTCAATACTCATTGTCATGTGGATCATGTTCTGGGGTTGCAGCATATGCAGACTGCCTATAAGTGTCCCCTGCGCGCTCACCCGGAAGAAGCCAATTTGCTGATCAACGCACCCCTTATGGGAGATATGTTCGGCCTTCAGGTGGAAGCACTCTCGGGCATCGAATCACCCATCCTGAATGATGAATCGATTACAATCGGTGATACCTTTTTAAAAGCCATTCATGTTCCCGGACACTCACCGGGCAGTCTCTCCTTTTACTCTCCGGAAGGAGGGTTTGTGGTCACGGGCGATGCTCTGTTTCAAGGCAGTATCGGACGTACCGACCTGCCGGGCGGCGATTACGATACGCTGATCAGGTCCATCCGGAACAACTTATTAAGCCTTCCAGGGGAAACAACTGTTTATCCGGGACACGGAGCTCCGACTAGCATAGGAGAGGAAGCAATAAACAACCCCTTCCTGTCCATGGCTTAACAACATGATTTCCTTCACATTTTTTCAGCAAAGGTTTCTTTATATTTACCCTTCAGCATATAAATCCTGCTGAGATAAATTTGCACTATTTATGAAATCTGATCTGTTTAGTCAGCGCCACCTGGGTTCCCGGCAGCCGGAAATTGAAGAAATGCTGGAATCCATTGGAGTGAAATCCATGGATGAACTTATCCGCCTTACTATCCCGGATTCCATTCTGAAAAATGAATCCATGAACCTGCCCCCGGCAGAAGACGAACATAGTTATCTCGAAAGGTTAAAAGAGATGGCCGGCAAGAATCTGATGTTCCGTACTTATATGGGACTTGGCTATTATAATACCATTCTTCCTCCGGTTATCCAGCGCAATATCCTGGAGAATCCAAACTGGTACACCTCCTACACTCCGTACCAAGCAGAAATTTCCCAGGGCAGGCTTGAAGCTCTTTTGAATTTTCAAACCATGGTAATGGAGCTGACCGGAATGGAGATGGCAAATGCCTCGCTGCTGGATGAGGCGACGGCTGCTGCAGAAGCCATGATCATGCTTTTCAATGCACGCTCCAGGACCGCAGCCAAAGAAGGCAGAAACAAGTTCTTCATTGATCAGAATATATTTCCACAAACCAAAGCGGTTTTGTCGACCAGGTCCGAACCTCTGGGCATTGAACTGGTTTTCGGAACCTACCGGGAAACGAAGTTCGAAGGAGCTTTCTTCGGCGCTTTGGTTCAGTATCCGGCTGCCAATGGCGAAATCAGGGACTATGCCGGGTTTACCCGGCTGGCTCATGAAAAGGAAGTTCCAGTGACTGTGGCAGCAGACCTCATGAGCCTTGTGCTGCTTACCCCGCCGGGGGAATGGGATGCTGATGTGGTGGTAGGATCCACGCAGCGCTTTGGGATCCACATGTTCTTTGGTGGGCCCCATGCAGCATTTTTTGCATGCCGGGAAAATTTCAAAAGATATATGCCTGGCCGTATTATCGGGATCTCCCTGGATGTAAATGAGAAACCTGCTCTCCGCATGGCGCTCCAAACCAGGGAGCAGCACATCAAACGTGAAAGAGCCACTTCCAATATCTGTACAGCTCAGGCACTACTGGCCAGCATGGCCGGGATGTATGCGGCCTATCACGGACCGGAAGGCCTGAAACGGATCGCTTCCAATATTCATACCGGGGCCGCCTATCTGTCTGCCCAACTCAAAAATCTGGGTTATAAACTGGCACACGAAAACTACTTTGATACCCTGAGTGTGGAGCTTCCCTCCAGCCTGAAAGCTGATGATTTCAGGAAGATCGCGGAAGAGAGGAAGATCAATTTCTACTATCCTGATCCGAATACGGTACAGCTCTCCACCGATGAAACCACCCGCGAAGAACGTCTCAACGAGATCCTGGAGGTCTTTTCCGTAGCTGTAAAAAGAGGAATTCAATTCCGGGAAAACCTGGAGCCGGTCATTGCCTTCGCACCCGAATTCAAAAGAAAGTCGGAGATTCTTCCACAATCTGCCTTCCACGCCTATCGTTCCGAAACAGAGATGATGCGCTATATCAGGATGCTGGAACAAAAGGACATTTCCCTGACGCAGTCCATGATTTCACTGGGATCCTGTACCATGAAACTAAATGCAGCATCCCAACTGATGTCCGTAAGCTGGCCCGAGTTTGCTACGCTTCACCCCTTTATTCCAATAAATCAGACAGAGGGATATCACCAGCTGATCAATGAACTGGAACAGGCTCTGGCAGAGATCACCGGCTTCGAAACCATCTCCTTCCAGCCCAACTCAGGGGCTGCCGGAGAATATACGGGGCTGATGGTGATTCAGGCCTACCATAGGGACCGGGGCGATCATGGAAGAAATGTGGTCCTGATCCCTGCATCTGCACATGGCACCAATCCTGCCAGTGCAGTAATGGCTGGTCTGGATGTCAAGGTGGTGAACTGCGATAATCGCGGTAATATCGATACAGACCATTTAAAGGAGCTGGCCGAAGAAAACAAAGAGGTGCTCTCGGCTATTATGATCACTTACCCGTCCACCCATGGAGTATTTGAAGACAATATCCGCGAAATTATTGGCTTTGTGCATGATTGTGGCGGACAGGTTTATATGGACGGGGCTAATATGAATGCCCAGGTTGGCTTGACCCATCCGGCTCTTATCGGGGCGGACGTCTGTCATCTGAACCTGCACAAAACCTTTGCCATCCCTCATGGGGGAGGCGGTCCCGGAGTCGGTCCCATAGGCGTGGCCAACCACCTGGTGGAATTTCTTCCTACCCACCCACTGGTAGAAACCGGAGGGGTGAAAGGCATCAGCAGCGTAGCAGCTTCACCCTATGGAAGTGCAGGGATCCTGGCCATTTCCCATGCCTATATCAGGATGCTCGGAGCTGAAGGACTCACCGAATCGACCCGGTTGGCCATCCTAAACGCCAACTATGTGGCTCACTCCCTGAAGGATTATTACGACATTCTCTACACCGGCACATCCGGGAAAGTCGCTCACGAAATGATCCTCGATTGCAGGAAATTTAAAACACTGGCTGATATCACCGAGGCCCATATCGCAAAACGGCTGATGGATTATGGTTTCCACGCTCCCACCCTCTCCTTCCCGGTAAATGGAACGCTGATGATGGAGCCTACAGAAAGTGAATCCAAGGCTGAACTGGACCGTTTTATCCAGGCTATGATTGATATCTATAAGGATATCATGGAGATAGCAGAAGGAAAGGTAAAAGCTGAAGATAGTGTTCTCAGGAACGCTCCCCATACCGCCGCGATTCTGCTAAGCGATAATTGGAATCGCAGCTATTCCAGGGAGAAAGCCGCATTCCCTTTACCCTGGGTAAGTAAAAATAAATTCTGGCCCGCAGTAAGCCGTGTGAACGATGGCTATGGCGACCGGAACCTGGTCTGCTCCTGTGATCCCATTGATGCTTACCGGTAGTAATTATTGCAGGATCTATATAAGCTCCTCCAGGACAGATTTAATTCCGGAATGCTTATGCAGGGATTGATATACTTCGCAATCCCTGCAGTTCTCATTTCTGCAAGGTCCGCTCTTGGCCGAAGCTTCCCAACAAGGTTGAAAATCTTCCTTATATGCCCCACATGACTTTTTTTCATTCTCCGGACATCTCCTGATCGCCCAGCAAAGGATCGCTGCCATCAGAGTTCTTACGCCGGCAAAATTGAGCCCCTTCTCATGAATGAGTTTCCGGATAAGTCTTAATCTGCCGATATCATTGGGTGAGAATAAATGCCTTCTGGACTCTAGTTTAAATGGAATGATCATCCCCATGTCAATATACTGCCTGATAGAATGGGCCGGAATGTCAGAAAGCCGGGAGGCTATTCCGAGGGTATATACCGGTTTGTTATTATCCAACTGGAAGTGGTCTTCCATTTGTGCAAGCATGGTTCAAAATTTATTTGGTTTTAATATAAATTAACTGGTTACTAATCACTTCCCATACACAAATATAGTAATTGTATGGTATTTTATGTATAATTAGATACTCATATTGTGTATTATTTAATACACATTCTGCTTATGCCGCCACAAATAAACAGAATATTGCTACTATTCGTTGTCTTCATCGGCGTGTTTCTTATTATCCGCTCCATCTTAGTTCCTGATACATTCGGGCAGTACGGTCATTACCGGGGTGAATCATTAGAAGATAATGCATCCGAAAAGTTAGTATTTGCGGAAGCAGAAGACTGCAAGGCCTGTCATGATGATATTCTGGGAAAACTTCAGAATGAGATGCACTCCGGGCTCTCCTGCCTGATATGTCATGGCCCCGGCAGGGCTCATGTCGAGGATCCACAGTTAGGGAACATTACAAAAGAAAGCGGAAGAGAATTTTGCGGCAGGTGTCATAACTACCATCCGGCAAAATCTACCGATGTCATTTTCCAGGTGGATATCCTTACGCATCATACAGAGAAAACGGACTGCATTGAGTGTCATAATCCACATTCATTATGGGAGGGAATGGAATGAAATCATCACGAAGAAAATTCATGAAAGCTTCAATTGCTGCCGCAGGTACTGTGATCTTGTCCTCGGCTGCAAGACCATTTGAGATGCTTTTAATCGCATCTGATCCTCCTCCCAAAGAGGGACCATGGTGGGGAATCGGAATTGATATACATAAATGCATAGGATGCGGGCTTTGCGCCAGGGCCTGTAAAACGGAGAACCAGGTACCGGATGAACCCTTTTATTACCGGACCTGGGTAGAGCAATACACCATTTTAAACAACATGGAAATCAGAATCGAGTCGCCGAAAGGGGGAATGGATGGTTTTGAACCATCTGTACCTGAAGAAGAGATCTTCAAAACTTTTTTCGTTCCAAAAATGTGTAATCAATGTGCCAAATCTCCCTGTACCCAGGTTTGCCCAGTGGGAGCAACCTACGAGAGTCCCGATGGTGTGGCATTGATTGATGAATCCTACTGTATCGGATGCTCATATTGTGTCCAGGCTTGTCCTTACGGTTGCAGGTACATACATCCGGAAAAGAAAGTCGCAGATAAATGCACACTCTGTTATCACAGGATAAAAAACGACCTGGCTCCTGCCTGCATGGAAATATGCCCCACCAAAGCCAGAATATATGGGAATTTAAGAGACAGAGGCAGTGAGCTTGTCCGCTTTCTTCGTGAGCATGATTACCAGTTCTTAAAACCACATTTGAATACAGGCTCAAAACTATTCTATAATGGACTCAGTGCCGAGGTAAGTTAATATGACAGATCATATTAAACATTTATACGAGATGTTATCCAAAGTGGAAGGATACATCTATCCCAATGAAATAGAACTTCAATGGGGAATTCTGATCGTACTTTACCCCTATCTGACAGGTCTGGTCGCAGGGGCATTCATACTGGCCTCCCTGGAAAGGGTCTTCAAGATAAAGATACTTGGCCCCACTTATCAGCTTGCATTATTAACGGCATTGTCCTTCCTGATTGTGGCCCCGTTCACGCTGATCTCACACCTTGGACAACCGCTTAGGGCTTATGAGATCTTGATTACTCCAAATGCAAACTCGGCCATGGCCATATTTGGATTTGTCTACCTCTGGTACCTTTTAGCTGTGCTGAATCTGGAGATCTGGCTGGATTACCGCCGTGATTTTGTTATTTGGTCCAGGGAGAAGAAAGGCTTCATGCGGATTGTATATAAAGTATTGAGTCTGGGGATCAGTGACACTTCACCAAAAGCGGTAAAATGGGATGAGCGCCTGGGCTACATGATTACCGTGATCGGAATCCCTTCGGCATTCCTTCTTCATGGCTATGTAGGATTTATTTTTGGATCCGTTAAAGCCAATCCATGGTGGTCGACCGTGCTGATGCCGGTAATCTTTATTTTTTCCGCTATGGTTTCCGGAATAGCTCTCATTATGATCATCTATATGGTGGTCTCCTACCTGAGAAAAGTGACAATTGACATGCCCTGTCTGGATATGATCGGAAAATACCTTTTCTATATGCTTATCCTGGATTTTACTCTTGAATCGCTGGACCAGGTTCACAGGATCTATGAAGCAGAGGAATCCTTTGACATATTACATATGCTTGTCAATGGCCGGTTATTTATAACTCTTTTTGGCTTTCAGATCACCCTGGGGATGGTGATCCCTTTGATCAGCCTGGGTGCCATACAAATATTAAAAATCAAAGAACAGATACGTAAGATTATCTACTTCGTCTCTGGCTTTCTGGTACTTATAGGTATCTTTTTCATGCGCTGGAACGTCGTAATAGGCGGACAACTCTTCTCAAAAGGATTTCATGGATTTACCAATTTCAAACTAGGTCTGGTAGGTTCGGAGGGATTGTTCATGGCAATCGTATGGATTGTTCTCCCGTTCCTGATCCTGGCGTTTTTACTCTGGCTACTTCCTCCATGGAAAAAGCAGGAAGTAGTCTGAAAACGGAACAGTGATGAATAACAAGATTCAATCCAGCACAGGGGAATTCGATCTCCTTAAAAAAAGGATCGAAGCTCTGGAGCAACGGATAACCCACATGGAAAACGATGTTGCATCTTCAGGCCACCGCAGGACTGGTCTATTTCGTTTAGAACTTTCGGCTGAAGAGAATACCCTTCCAAAAAAGGAGGCATCGCAGGATCATTCCATAGAATCAAGAATCGGGGAATACGGCATGGCCTGGATGGGTAATATAGTCCTGCTCTTTGGTATCCTGTTTCTGTCACAATATTTACAAAACAACAATCAGGAAATTATTTCCCTGGTGTTTGGATTTGTTTCAGTAGCATTTGTATACCTTCTCGGACATCTAACCCGGAAATCGCTTCCGTATATGTCCAGACTTTTTAACTACAACGGACATCTGCTTCTATATATCCAGGCTATGAGGATCAGCATGTTCCCGGGTAGTCAGATAATTAACAACACACTACTTAGTCATCTACTGGTTCTTGTTGTACTCTTTTCGCTGCTATACCTGGCATACAGGAACAGCTCTCAGCTACTGGCTGTCATTGTCTGGCTAATGGCTGTCATTACTGCAGTTGCAGAAGGAAACACTCATTTCATGCTTCCTTTAATGCTTGGTATAAGTGGCTCTGCCATCTGGTTTACCATTAAAAAAGACTGGTGGACCGGGTTGTATATCTCGGTATTCCTCGCCTATTTCATATACTTGATGTGGATCATCGGGAATCCGATCATGAGCAAATCACTCGAATTCGTCAACATCCATCAGTCGGGACATTTTTACCTTTTTGCATGTGCACTGGCCTATTCTCTGATGGCCTTGCTTCCTGAGTCGGAAAAAGTATCCCGGAGCCAGCTGAATCCTATAATTGTCTGGAATGGTCTTGGCTTTTCTTTTATTTTTACTTTGTCTGTACTGGCTTTCTTCACTGAAGACTATTACAATTATTTCGGGCTGATTGCAGCATTTTGTATCATTTATTCCATATGGCTTCAGTTAAGAGAGACGTGGAAATCAGTTGCTGCTATGTATGCTGTTTACAGTTTTGTAGCCTTCAGTATTTCCATTGCAGGAATTTTCCATTTTCCTCTGGCTTTCTTACTCCTTTCTATCCAGAGCATCCTGGTGGTAATAGTGGCCCTTTGGTTCCGGTCCAGGTTTATGGTGATAATGAACAGTATCCTGTTCCTGGGACTGTTACTCGCTTACTTAATCATGGGAAATATACTCCATGAGATTAATTTCGCCTTTGCCATAGTTGCCCTTGGGACAGCCAGGATCCTGAACTGGAGAAAGCAGCGTCTGGAAATTCGGACAGAATTGATCCGGAATATCTTCCTTAGCACGGGAGCTATGATGGTTTTGTTCAGCCTTCACCAGGCCGTTCCGGCAAATTTTGTCACCCTGTCCTGGACGTTTTCCGCCATGTTGTTCTTTATCCTGAGCTTATTGATCCGGAATGTGAAATATCGCTGGCTGGGCATTATCACCATCGTGGTAACAGTATTTTACCTTTTCATCGTTGATCTAAGTAATATAAGCCTGGGATATCGCATCGTGGCTCTTATGTTCATTGCCTCTATCTCTCTGGGGATATCCATTTTTTACTCCAGACGAATGAAGAGCAGGAAAAAGGAGCCTTAGTAAATTATCAAATTACCCTTCAGCCTCCCCCATGCTTCTGGGAGAAAGGAAGAGGAAGTGATCACAGACAATCTCTGTGCTGTAGTGCTTATTCCCCTCCTTATCATCCCATGAATTGGTGGATATCTTTCCTTCTACATAAAGGGCATCCCCTTTTTTCACATGAAGCTTCACAATTTCAGCAGCTTTGTTCCAGACCACGATCCGGTGCCACTCAGTACGGCGAACCTCCTCGCCTTCCTTATCGCGCCAGACTTCATTGGTGGCCAGCGGGAAATTGGCCACAAAGGCCTCTCCATCCCGTTCTGAGACTCTGGGCACCTCCCCCACATTTCCTACGAGCGTCACCCTGTTTACTCCGTATTTCATAATGCTAAAGATTTGGTTACAGGGATTAATGTGATCAGAGACGGGCAGATCGGTCACAGAACCTCGATCAGCCGGTTCCGGCACAGACTGTATCGACAATTTTCGGTAATTTTGAAATAAAATTCGCAGGCAGCAGCGCTTCGGGGAATACGCTCGCGCAATTCAGTTTTTGTGATTCATTCCTTGAATAGAGTGAGCTTGCCGGGGCTTTGTATATGGTCAAAATCAGCCTGGATGGTAATTATTTGTCTTCCAGAATAATAATTAAGCAATAATTCGGTAAAACAAATTACCTTTACAGTTGTTATTAGTTTGAGTTATGTATCATTTTAATTAAAAGTTATGAGTAACGGAACAGTAAAATTCTTCAACAATGTAAAAGGTTTTGGTTTTATCAACCCTGATGAAGGAGGTAAAGACGTTTTTGTTCATCAAAGCGGATTGATCGACGAAATCACTGAAGGCGATAAAGTTAGCTACGAAGTAGAAGATGGTCCTAAAGGACTTAGCGCAAAAAACGTCAAATTAGTATAACATACACTTTGACTCTAAAGCACTGCACAGCCCGTCGGTTTTGACGGGCTTTTTTTATTGCTATTTTTATGCGATTAATCAAACTTGTTTACCATCATGAAATATAGTGAAAGTGCCGGACGGCTAAGGGTAATGATAGAAAAAGCCATTGAGGATCACAAAATTACACGTGCCGAAATGGATTCCATACTGTTCATCGCAACAGAAGATGGCCACATAGATCCCCAGGAACAGGCTCTGCTCAATCAGCTTCAGGAGATGATCGAAAACAAAACTGTAAAACTTACTATGTAGTTTTTTGTCCAATTCATTGACTTACTAAGTAAACAAGCTTAGTCAATGAGGCATGAACAGGACCATCGGAAATTCCTTGAGCTGATTTATAAACATCAGAGTATCATTCACAAGATTTGTTTTGTCTATTGATTCTCCTCGCAGCAAGCTGCGAGGAATCATCGATTAATTGTTTATTTTAAATGTGCTCGCTTACCCCGCAGCAGAGCTACGGGGAACCGAGTTTACGAGCTCAGCGCAGCTAATGCGCTCGCGTAATTCAAAGAACAGGCAGGACCGGGAAGATCTTCAACAGGAGATCACTTTGCAACTATGGAAATCCTTTCCCTCTTTCAAGGGAAAATCTGCATTTTCTACATGGATGTACCGGGTGGCACTAAATACGGCCATCAACCAGACCAGGCGGCCCGGATTGTTCATTGACGCATCCTCTTCCCCGGAAATCCCCTGCGACCCTTCCGACTCCTATAGACTATCCGAAGAGATACAAATTCTATATCGGGCCATCTCTGGTTTAAAAAAGGTGGAAAAGGCCATTATTCTTATGTGGCTGGAAGAAAAGAGTTACGAAGAGATTGCAGAGGCTATCGGAATTACTGTAAAGAATGTGAGCGTCAGACTCGTCCGGATAAGGACAAAACTGGCCGAAATTATCTCAAAACTTCAATAAGATGAAATCCATAGATTTAGAAGCCATAAAAACTACCTGGAAAGGTGAAAAAGGATTCGAAGTTAGAAGATTGTCGGAAACCGATATTGAAAATTATCTTGGAAAACGTTCCAGGGATATCAGTCAGTTGTTCAGAAAAGGACTCATTATTGATTTGTTTTTAAAAAGTCTGATCGGGCTGTCCCTCGCCGGCATCCTGATTCTTTTTCACACCAATCTGAAGGTCGTCCTGATGAGCAGTGCGATTCTGCTGGGGACCATCTGGACCATCCGCTACCAGTGGAAGATGATTGGAAAAATCCCCAAGGCCGAAGCCTCAGATCCCGTAATCAGGACCACCCTGATGAATAAGCTGGATTATTACCATCAAAGGTTTATTAAATCGCTCTATGTGGGAGCGCTTTCCAATGCCCTGATTATTCTGTCAGGCATGCTCTACTATTTCTACTTCAAGTATGGCGGGATGCGGCCATTCACCTGGGATGATTACCTGGTATTCGGCAGTACGATTATTTTGGGCTACGCTTTAGGTGCCTATGTTCAGATCGCCCACTACAATTTCCAGATCATACAGCTGGAGAGTTGCCTGCAGGAGATTGATGAGGAGGCCATAACCACGCGCACCATCAGGGATCAGCGGAACAAAAAAAGGCGCCTGACACTTATCTTCGCACTGGCCCTAATCTGCGGACTTTTGCTGCTTGCTTATTTCATTTCATGAGCCGGTTTGAGGGTCCAGAGCTGCATCCGGGTCATCTCCACCAGGTGCGACATATCCAGGTCTTTCCTGTGCACGATCCAGTCCTTGTAGCTTTCCACCTCTGAAGTGATAAGCTCTTCATATTCCATGGGATATGGATCGAAAGGGATTACCTTGTAGTTGTCACGCGGATCTTTCCCGGCAATATCGAGATATACGGTGCTGAATAAATGCATCAGCGATCCGGTCCCCACTCCGGCCCCCTCCAGTTCAAGCCCGGAAGGAAGATAGCCCCGGTTCTGGATCATATCTCCGGAAGCAATGGCCAGTTCAATGACCTGTTCCATGGCAACCGAGGTGATGCCGGGCCGGCCGGAAGGCATCTCCATGGGTCCAAGAGGGCTTTCACGCAAGAGCTTTCGCGGCATCTTTCCCTTTTCTCCATAGGATTGAATCGACTTCGCAAGTGCGGCAAATACTTCCGCAGGGGCATAAAACTCATCGTAAACGACCTGACTGGTCCCCCGGATCTTCTCCGCAATCCTGATAAGGTCCTTTTTGCGTATATATTCTGGTTGATAGGAAAATCGCTCCATCAGATTCCCGATGGTGGTGACCTCTATACTTTCCTGGTCTTTCAGAAACTGCATCAGGCGCCTGAAATTCTTCCTGGCGCTTACCATGCTTTCAGCCGGCCGGAGTGCGGGAGCTTTAAGGCTGTCTTTGTCCGGATTGGCACCTTCGTAAAAATTGAAATCCCAGAACTGTTCCGCCCTGACTTTGGTGGGGTGACAGGCAAAGAATGATATCATATCGAATCCTTCGATATCCCGGAGAAAATTTTCTTTCAGCTTCTCAAACACGGGATTAAAAAGTTCATCCATGTAATAAACATCATCGAAGCCTCCGTAATCGCCATGGAAGTTCAGGGTATTGCAGAACCATACTGCATGTTTGCCGGGCAATCGCACCGGTGAATAGACATAACCTTTGCCCATTTGACCGAGGGCAAATACCAACTGGGGGCCATAGGACCCTCCGTGACGGGCCAGGGTGCTCACCGGAACCCCGAAAATCCTCTCCAGTTCATCAAAACCCGCCGATTCGTTCTCGAGCATCGCCTGCACGCCCTGATCCCAGCCGGCATACTCCAGGATCTCAGTGACTGTGGGATGGATGGAGCCCAGGTTGGTATGGCTTCCAATATCATGGGCGGCCATGGCCGCTATCACATCATTCCTCCCACGCTCTTCCAGCGAACGTGCTTTCTCCCCGATCACAAAAAAAGTGCCCGTGACTCCCACCTCGGTCATGGTTTCGGCCAGCCACTTGGGAATTTCATCCACACTATCGGATACCGGTGAAATATAATCTTCTACATCAAAAACTACGCTGACATAAGTTTTTTTGGGGGTGGGCGTGCAGCTTTGCAGGAAGGTATAAATGAATAAGAATGTCAATAAATCACTGATTTTCATAGCATGAAAGTTTTTGGTTAATAACATATCAGAGCTTACTGTCCGGTGCGCTCAGTCAGAGGACGAAGCCGGATGATTCTATCGGGTTTATTAACCACCACGTAGATGTTACCCTCAGGATCCAGGCCTATATCCCGGACCCTGCCGTAATTCTTCATAATAAGCTCCTGGTGCATGACCCTGTCGGCTTCAATATCAAGCAGCCTGACCTCTTCATATTTCAGTGCGCCAACCAGCAGCTTATTCTTCCATTTGGGGAATGCCTCCCCCTGGTAAAACTCGATCCCGCAAACAGCAATGGAAGGTTTCCAGTAAAGGGCCGGCTGTGCGTAACCCTCCATCCTTGTGAAATTTGAAACAGGGTTCCCGTCGTAATTGCTCCCATAGGTAATGACCGGCCAGCCATAATTGGTACCCCGGGTAATCAGGTTCAACTCATCTCCACCCAGGGGACCATGTTCCGCGGCCCAGATCTCATCGGTTCCCGGATGCACTGAAACCCCCTGGGGATTCCTGTTTCCAAGGGTATACAGAGATGCCAGTCCCTCTCCGATGAAAGGATTATCATCCGGGATACGTCCATCCGGGAAAATCCGGTGAATCTTTCCATTGGGCCGTTTAGGATCCTGGGCCTGGTCCTGTGCTCCACGATCTCCGATACTGAAATAGAGATAACCCTTTTGGTCAAAAACTATCCGGTTGCCATAGTGATGCCTGGTGGACCTGTAGGTTTCATAGGGTGCTTCATAAATCAGCTCCTCATCCACCCATTGTAAGTCACGAATCCTTCCCCTGACAAGGCGTGTCATGGCCAGGGCCCTGTCTTCCTCTCCGGCCGGTTCAATCTGATGGCTGTAGGAGAGGTAGATCCATCCATTCTCCGCATATTGGCGATCAATATTTACATCCAACAGGCCACCCTGTCCTTCAGCCAGGACCTGGGGAGTGCCTTTCACCGGTGTGTCAAGAAGCTTGCCCCGCACAAGCATTCTCAGCATGCCGGGCCGCTCTGTGAAGAGAGCTGTATCGCTGTTCAGGAATACAATGGCCCAGGGGGTATCCAGCTTATCCACCCAGACTTCGGCTTTAATCGTATAATCGAGGCTTTCCAGCTGAACCGGGGGATCCGGCTTCTCAACACCTGCTCTGGACTGCTCCTCATACAAATATTCCACCAGCAGCCGGATCTCTTCATCATCCAGGGAACTTTCATAGGAGGGCATTCCCAGGTGTGGGATTCCATACTTGATGTTCCGGCTTACATAGCCCGGCCCATCGCCAAATTGCCATACCCCATCCAGCAGGCTCTGTGCATTTCCTCCCCGGAGATCCTGCCCGTGACAATTGGAACAATACTGATCGTAAATCACTCTGGCATGCTGATCAGGTTCATCCTGGGCATTTGCATCATTCTCTTTACAAGTCGTAAAAATAGAGGAGATAATCAAAATCATAACAAAAGTCCTGAGCTCGAAGTTGTTAATCCTGGATTTCATGGCGCTTTTTATATGTAAGTAAATGAATTTGAATCAGAAATGCTATTTTTGGGGCCATGCAATCAGCAACAATTTTCAGAAAGGTTGAGAAATCAGATAATTTACCTCTTGCCCGAATGATCAGGCAGGTTTTCAGGGAGCATCATGCTCCTGAAAACGGGACCGTGTTTTCGGATCCCACCACAGATGATCTTTATGGCCTGTTCCGAAAAAGCGGTTCCGTACTCTGGGTGGCCGAAGTAAATGGTAAAGCTGCCGGATGTTGTGGAATCTACCCTACGGAAGGCCTGGATGCGAGCTGTGCGGAGCTTGTAAAATATTATCTGCATGAATCGGAGAGAGGCAAGGGTACAGGACGGGAGTTGATGGAAAAATGTATTGAATCTGCCAGGGAACTGGGATACGGAAAGCTATATCTTGAGAGCATGCCTCACTTTTCAAAAGCGGTGCGCATTTATAAAAAACTGGGATTCCGCACACTTGATAAAGCGCTGGGGAACTCGGGACACAGCTCCTGTAACATCTGGATGTTGCTGGAACTTTAACAAGCAAACCCTATGGCAACAAATCAGATAAAAGAAGAGATCCGGCCCATCACCATGCCGGGAGTCCATTCAAGATTTTTAAGGTTTTTCAAAGAACAATCTGAACCCGGAGGACTGAGGATCCTGGATGTGGGAGCCGGAGAGGGAGCGCTGACCCAGAAACTGCATGACATGGGTTACCGGATGCAGGCCTGTGACTTTTCACCGGAGTCTTTTAAATTCAATCCGGTACAGTGTGATGAAGTGGATATAACTTTACCCTTCCCTTATGAAGACCATAGCTTTGACCGTGTAATAGCCGTTGAGGTCACAGAGCATATACTGGACCACGAAAACTTTTTCAGAGAAGTTTACCGGATCCTGAAGCCGGGGGGGAAGTTATACGTTTCCACACCCAATATTCTCTCCATGAAATCCAGGTTACGTTTCCTTTTTCAGGGCTTTCCTTATGGCTTCAAACCACTGGATATGAACCTGCACGACGGGATGCAGCATGTCGCATCCCTGAGCCTCGACCAGTATAACTATCTGGCTTTAAAAAACGGCTTCAGGGAGGCCGAATACGCCATCGACCGTAAACAAAACACTTCACGTTGGCTCAGGATCATATTCTCACCGCTGATGTTTCTGAGCAGAATTCTAAAAGGGTACAGCCCTGTACACAACCGCAAGGAATTGCTCCTTGGAAGATTACTGTTTATGGTTTTTCGAAAACTTTAACGTGATTCTGAAAGATTTTATCTTTAAAACCTTATAACATGAGTACCATGAAAACGATGAATACGCTACTATCCTTGCTGCTTATTTGTATAATGGTGAGCCCGGTCTCGGGACAGCTGACCTCCAGAGAAATAGATAAGCTTGTAGAGGATACCATGGAAAAATTTACCGTGGCCGGCGTAGCGGTCGGGGTGGTCAAGGATGGGAAAATTCTCCATGCAAAAGGCTACGGTCTGAAGTCCGTGGATACGGGAGAGAAGGTGAATGAGCACACCTCCTTTGCCATCGCCTCCAACAGCAAGGCCTTTACTACTGCAGCCCTGGCAATTTTAGTCGAGGAAGGCCTGTTATCCTGGCAGGACCGGGTCATTGATCATATCCCCGAGTTTAAAATGTACAATGATTATGTAACGCAGAATTTTAATGTTCAGGATCTTCTGACTCACCGGAGCGGACTGGGCCTGGGAGCCGGCGACCTGCAGAAATGGCCTGCTGGATCTGACTTTACCATAAAGGACATGCTGGTGAATTTTCAGCACTTTGAACCTGTTTCGGCATTTCGCACCAAATATGATTACGACAACATCCTCTACCTGGTGGCAGGCGAACTGATCAAACGGGTAAGCGGAATGCCCTGGGAAGTGTTTGTGAAGAAACGTATCATGGAACCCCTGAACATGGACCACTCCTTCACACTCCCCCCCGGGATGGTTAATTCGGAAAACCTTGCTTCTCCCCACCTGGCAGAAGCGGGCAAGCTGCGAACAATCTCCTATTATGAACTGGATCCCGAAAAAATCAACGGGGCCGCCGGAGGCGTACTTTCCAATGTGGACGATTTGTGCCGCTGGATGCTGGTCCACCTGAACCAGGGAAAATATGGCGAAAACCTGGAGCATCAACTCTTCTCGGAGGCCAGTCAGCTGGAAATGTGGAAGATTCATACCCCCATTCCAATGAAGCCAAATGAGAGGTACAATCCCCATTTCTCGGGCTATGGACTGGGTTGGAGACTGTCGGATATGAATGGGAACATGAGTGTGTCACATACCGGCGATTTGTCCGGGATGCTCTCGAAAACCATGATGATCCCGGATCTGGAACTGGGTGTGGTGGTACTGACCAACTCCTATTACGGAGGCGCAGGAGTTTTCCAGGCAGTCTCTCAGACGATCGTGGATAGCTATCTGGGACTGGACGATTACGGCTGGACCGACCGGAAACTGGCCTCCTTCCAGTCAGAATCCAATAAAGCAAAAGTCCGCGTGGAGCAGGTTTGGAGTGCAGTTGCAGCAAGCAATGACGACCATATAAATCCATCAGACTTTACCGGGACCTATGAAGACAAATGGTTCGGGAAGATCAGCATCTACCTGCAGGATGATCAGCTCTGGTTCAGTTCACTGCGTTCGCCGGCCTTGACCGGCCCCATGTTTTTCTACAAAGCCAATGCCTTTGCGATCAAATGGAAAAACCGGGAGCTGGATGCGGATGCCTTTGCCATCTTTAGTCTGGATGAAGAGGGGAAAGCCCGGCGCATCAGCATGAAAGGTATTTCACCGGATATCGATTTTAGTTACGATTTTCAGGATCTGGACTTTCTAAGGGTCGATTAACCCTTGTCCGATATTTCAGACAGCCGGTCCGGAGCGCGAACCTCTATCTTCCGCCCATTCAGAAGTATGATCTGATCCCTTTCAAACTCCTTCAGAACTCGAATGGCGCTGTCCTTTGATATCGAAGAGTAGTCGGCGATGTCCTGCCTGCTAATCTCCTCACCAATGACCGGGCTGTTATAAATCTCCTGGCTCAGATAAATCAATGCATCTGCTACCCTTCCGTGCATTTGTTTCTGACTGATGCTTACCAGACGATCCAATGCCAGAAGGTAATTTCCCGAATAATGGGTCATTATCCGCTCTGAAAAATCGCTGTTGGAGGCCAGTACTTTCTTAATGTTCTCCATATCGATGAAACATACAAAAGTCTCCTGTATGGCCATCACACTGTATCGGTGCTTGTCCCGTACCTGAGCACTGGGGCCTCCAATCAGCTTCCAGGGCTTGATAAAATCAAGTATCAGATTCCTGTTCTGATTTCCTTCAATATACATTTTGGCGAACCCTTCGATGACTGAAACCAGGTAATCGGCACGGGTACCCTGCTTCAGGATTACTTCTCCCTCATGAAAGCGAACAGAATAACGATCGGCATTAAGCAGCTGCAGTTCTTCCTCTGAAAGAGAAGCAAACAAAGGAGATCTCTTATTACAATTCTCGCAGCTGATGCACAATTTATCTGCTTTCATACCTGTAGATAGGATTATTTCCGGATCTCCGCAATATACTGAAAAATGCTCTTCTGATAATGGGAATATCACCTGACTGATACAGGTCAATTTTTAATTTGATCTATCCCCATAAAAAACTTATTCTATCTGCCACTGTTTTTGTTTTAACAATCTTCCAGAACCCTTATCTTACGCTCTTCAAAGTCAGCAAGAATTCAGCTGAGAAAAATAAAATGAACTGATATGAGAAGATTGATAATGATACTGACAGGCTCTCTGATACTAATTATGTCCGGCTGTACAAAATACGAAATACCCGCACCAGAGTGTCCAGAGGATCTTCCCACGAATGTTAGCTACTCCGGAGATGTACAACCCATTTTTGATCAGAAATGTGCGATGTGCCATGGTGGAGGACAGTCTCCTGATCTGAGTCCCGGATGGTCCTACGATGAACTTATGGACGGAGGCTATGTGGACGCAGAATTCCCCTGTTCCAGCGTGATTTACCAGATTTTTTCCGGCTCACACGGGGGACGGGCCGGTGACGAAGAGATTTTAACCATCCTTGGCTGGATAGACGAAGGAGCCAGGGACAATTGATATTTAAACAACCATTAGCTATGAAAGAATATTCAAAACTGACTGCCATTGCCTGCATCTTTGCATTCCTCTCTGCAGGTTTCTTATTTGCCCAGGACGATGCGGAACCGGTTGCCCCGGCATTTGAAACCCTGACCCTGGTTGATAATCAGACCACTGCAAATCCCTACAAGGGACAACTGGTTCTGGAGATCCAGCACCGTTTTTCGGAAATTGAGGAGATTGCCGACCTGTTTGGCATTTTTGGTAGTGCCAACACCCGTATCGGAGTCTCCTATGGGATTACCGATAAAATCATGCTGGGTTTTGGGACCACGCGTAACTATATGCTTCAGGACCTGGAATGGAAGTACAGCATTCTGACCCAGACCAGCAAAATGCCCATATCACTTTCCTATCACGGGAATGCGGTACTTGATGCGCGCGACAGCAAATATTTTGGGCCCGAAGAAGAGTATCAATTTGCTTACCGGGCCTCCTACCTAAACCAGCTGATTGTATCCACCAGGATCGGCAACAGAGTCAGCCTGCAGGCAGCTCCCACCTTTGTCTACTTCAATGCGGTACCGGAAGGGTACAACAATGTGAATGCTTCCATCAATGTGGGCGGGCGATTTCAGGTTCTCGGCTTTCATTCCATTATCCTGGAATATGACCAGCCTCTGATTCAGGCCGATACGGATGTCTATCCGAACCTGGCGCTGGGCTTGGAGATCGGAACCAGCACCCACTCATTCAGGGTTTTTGCCTCTAACTATAACTCCATTGTCAGAAACCACGGAATTGCCTTTAACAGTAACAACCCGCTGGATGGTGATTTCCAGTTCGGGTTTAATATCACAATCAGGTTCTAAAGCCAATGACAACTCCAACCAGACTAATCTCATTACTGCTATTGGCTGCCGCTTCCACCCTGCTTGCTCAGCCGGATGACACCTTAAAGTTAAAAGCCTCTTATTACGAAGTGAATGATTATGTTGACGACAACGAAGCTTGTCTGAGATGCCACGGGGAAATGAAATATATGATCGAAGATCCCAATACGGGCCGTTCCACCCACGAACGAATGTATTCCGAACGGGCCATTGACCGGGATGATTTCTATTCGTCGGTTCACCGGACTTTTGCCTGTAACGACTGTCATTCCTACGATTTCAACACCTTCCCGCATCCCGTCGAAACCAGGGTGGAAGAGCAGTTTTTATGCATGGATTGCCATGGCTATGATGAGACCTTTGCCAAGTATCATTTTGAGGATATTGAGATAGAGTTCCAGGAAAGTATTCACAATATCGATGAGTTTACCTGCTGGAAATGTCATGATCCGCATAGCTACAAAGCCTTTATGAGGAATGCCGAAGACCTGGAAAAAGCGATCCTGTACGACAACAACATGTGCCTGCGCTGCCATGCTGATTTTGACCGTTTTACCCTGCTCACCGACAGGGAAGAGATCGTAGTGGTGGAGAGCCACGACTGGTTGCCCAACCAGGCTGCGCATTTCAAGGCTGTCAGATGTATTGAGTGCCATACGGAAATCAATGATTCTATCCTGATAGCACACAAAATCCTCCCTAAAGAACGAGCGGTTCAAGGCTGTACGGAATGCCATACCAGAGACTCCAGGCTCATGCATACGCTCTATAAGTTCCAGACCGAGGAAGCAAGAAAGGGTGGATTTGCGAATAGTATCATGATCAATAACTCCTATGTGATTGGTGCCAATCAAAATATATGGCTGAACCGGCTCAGTTTTCTTGTGTTCGGATTCACTTTGCTGGTGATCGCGTTTCATACCTACATGCGTATAAAAAAACAGAAAAAAAGCTGAAATGGCAACAAAAAGATTATATCTCTACCCCGTCTGGATCCGCCTGTGGCATGTCATCAATGCCCTGATGTTCATATTATTAATAGTAACCGGAATCAGCCTGCATTATGCATCCGCCGAAAGCAGCCTGATCCCTTTCAGGGTATCGGTGGGAATCCATAATGTTTGTGCCATTATCCTGACCCTGAATTATGGTATTTTTGTCATAGGGAATATCATTACCAATAACGGCATGTATTATGCAAAGTGGAGAAAGAACCTGTGGCAAAAGCTCTGGAAACAATTTCAGTTCTATGCCTTTGGCATTTTCAAAGGGCAACCACATCCTTTCCCCATCACCAAGAAACAAAAATTCAACCCCCTTCAAAAAATCTCCTATGTACTGGCCATGTATCTTGGAATGCCATTGTTGATTATTTCGGGAATTGCACTTATGTTCCCGGATAAGATCTCCACTTCCATTTTTAACATCAGCTCACTGGTGTTTTATGATACCCTGCACCTCATCATTGGTTTTGTGCTGTCCATATTCCTGTTGATTCACCTCTATACCTGTACCCTGGGAGATAAACCGGGCACCCTTTTCAAAAGCATGATTAACGGCTACCACGAAGAGCACGAGTAGGAATTTCAATTGTATTCAGATTTGTTATAAATTACACCCAATATCACAGAAATTGGGTGTATAACTATGCAATAATCATTATTTTATCGTCCTAAATGAACGCCCTGAGAAATGATCCACAAGTCCCTGCATGCACTTCATAGAGCCAGGCTAATCTGGCTTGCTTTGTTACTGTTGACCGGTCCGGCTACGGTTTACTTATTTGCCCAGGAAAATGAAGACTGTATGATGTGCCATGAGGACAGAGAATTGACAGGAACTCTCCATGGCAGAACCGTCTCCATGTTTGTGGATACCTCCATCTTTGCACACTCGGTGCATCACAGCAACAGCTGCATTTCCTGCCACACCGATGCGGCTGAGGAAGGTTTTCCTCACCCCGATAATCTGAGAGAGGTCAATTGTGGGACTTGTCATACCATGGAATTGGAAGAAAACCAGAGAGGGGTCCATGGACAGGCATTGTTACGAAATGACCTAAATGCACCCAGTTGCAAAGAATGCCACGGTCATCATGATATCCTCCATAACAGCAATACAGAATCGCGCACCTATAAAATGAACATCCCTTACCTCTGTGGAAGATGCCACAAGGAAGGTGAGGTGGTAGCCAGGATCTATGATGTTTCCGAGCACAATATTGTGGAGAATTATACCCAGGGTATCCATGGAAGGGGCCTGTTTGAAGCCGGACTGGTGGTTACCGCCACCTGCAACGATTGTCATGGCAACCACCTGGTCCTTCCACGCACCAGTCCCAATTCCTCGATCAACACCGGCAATATTGCCAGGACCTGCATGAAGTGCCATACCCGCATCGAAGAGGCCCATAAAAAAGTGATCAAGGGGGAATTGTGGGAAAAGAATCCTTCTGTTATTCCTGCCTGCTCATCCTGCCACCCTCCCCATATTGTAAATGTACCTCAAATTCAGGCCAGGGTTTCTGACAAAGCCTGTATGAAGTGCCACCAGGATAAAAACCTGCACAAAATAGTTGGGGACGATACCATTTCTCTCTACAGAGACAATAGTGAACTCCCTAATTCGGTGCATAAGAACATCCAATGTACCAAATGCCATACCGAAGTTACCGACCACCTGGAACGTCCCTGCTCCACCAACCAGCCGGTGGATTGTTCTTCCTGTCATGCAGAAGTTTTCGGTATGTACTTTGAGAGCGGCCATGGTCAGGCTTATTACAATAAGAAAAAGGATGCCCCCTATTGTACCGACTGTCACGGAACGCACACTACCAAATCCAAATACGACGATACCTCTCCGGTTTACAGGATGTCGATTCCGCAACTCTGCGGGGAATGCCATCGCGAGGAC
Source organism: Bacteroidales bacterium (assembly GCA_029210725.1). Lineage (NCBI taxonomy): Bacteria > Pseudomonadati > Bacteroidota > Bacteroidia > Bacteroidales > Bacteroidales bacterium. Next base: position 120,872 of record JARGFM010000013.1, read on the forward strand.
GGACAGGCAAATTCAGAGGACGGGCTGCAGGAAACCAATGCGCTGGCCGACTACTCCACCAGCGTACATGGCATGGGACTGACAGGTAAAGGGCTAACCGTGAGTGCAGTTTGTACAGATTGTCATACGACGCATATGATCCTGAAATATGATGATGAACGCTCTTCCATACACCCGGCAAATGTACAGGCGACCTGCGGAACCTGCCATAAGGGCATCTACGAGACCTATCAGGAGAGTGACCACGCATTCAGAACCGATCCTAAAGGAACCGAGTACCCAACCTGCGTTAAGTGTCACACGGCACATAATATTTCCCTGGTCAGTCAGGATAAATTCATGAATGAGGTAACACACCAGTGCGGATCATGCCATAAGGAGACTGCCGACACCTACATGAAAACCTATCATGGTAAAGCCTACCAGCTGGGTTATTTTGAATCGGCCAGATGCTCGGATTGTCATGGTGCTCATAATATTCTTAAAGCCGAAAACCCGGCTTCCATGGTATCACAGGAAAACCTGGTAAACACCTGCGGAAAGTGCCATGTGGGGGCAAACAAACGTTTCACCGCTTACCTGAGCCATGCCACCCACGAAGATGATCCCAAGTTATACGGGGCCTATATTTTTATGACAGTTCTTCTGCTGAGCGTATTTACCTTCTTCGGAATCCATCTGCTTATGTGGTTACCACGATCTGTCAAAGAGAGGCTTAAGAAGAAGAAAGAAGGTCCGAAAGAAGTAGGAAATCTTTATTTCAGGCGCTTCAGTAAAAACCAGCGGATCACGCATATCTTTGTGATCATCAGCTTTATTATTTTGGCTCTCACCGGGATGATGCTGAAATTTGCTCATATGGAGTGGGCCAAATTCCTCGCCAGGATGCTTGGTGGTGTGGCTACAGCCGGGGTACTTCACCGCATTGGTGCCGTGATTACCTTTGGATATTTTGCATTTCACATATTCAACCTGGTGAAAGAGAAGAGAAGGAAGCGGCTCTCCCTTTCTAAATTCATCTTTGGAAAAGACTCGCTCTGGTTCAATAAGCAGGATATTAAGGATTTCGCAGCAACTATCAAGTGGTTTTTGGGAAGGGGCCCCAGGCCCGATTATGGCAGATGGACCTACTGGGAGAAGTTTGATTATCTGGCAGTCTTCTGGGGCGTAGCTGTGATTGGATTCAGCGGACTTGTGCTCTGGTTCCCGGTCTTCTTTACCCGCTTCTTCCCCGGATGGCTCATCAATATTTCCCAGATCATTCACAGCGACGAAGCATTGCTGGCCGTTGGGTTTATCTTCACCATCCACTTCTTTAATACGCACTTCCGGCCCGAAGCTTTTCCCATGGATACAGTTATTTTCACGAGGCATATGCCCCTGGAGCACTTTAAGCACGAGCGTCCGCGTGAATACCAGGAGCTAAAAGAGGCAGGAAAGCTGGATCAGCGCATTTTCGAGAAAGAGTTTTCCAAAGATAACATGCGGATCATCCGGTTCTTTGGATTTATGGCTCTTGGTATCGGAGTCATCCTGATTGGCTTGATTATCTACTCCTTCCTCTCGGGTGGCGGACATTAGGATGAGGTTTTGAGTTTAGCGCTCCCGGCGCTAAGCGACGAGACAGTATATAACAAAAAAAGGCTGTACCATTTCGATACAGCCCCCTTCTCTTTTTCTAACAGTATGATTACCTGTCCGCTGTGGCTTTTTCCAGAATGATTTCGTAGCTGTATCCGTACCCAAAATCTCTGTTCAAAGCAAGTATTCCTTCCAGGGTAAGCACCTGGCCGACCTCAAAAACTTCCTGCGATGTAACTGTCAGGTCATACTTCCCCTCAAAATCGCTCCCGTCCTGAATATGAATCCAGTTGCGTTCCATGATATTGGGATTAAACCTGGCCACCTTACCCTTCACCCGGATCGTTTTTCCTTCATAGGCTCCGGGATTTGCATAAAGCTCTGCAATACTTACCACTCCCTCTTCCGGATCCAGACTTAACTCCAGCCTGTCCGTTTTAACAGCCGAACCCTGCGTAGTTCCAGGCATCATCCCCATCTGGGAAGGAGATTCATTCCCTTCAATGCCATCCAGAAAAAGTACCTTATCAAAGGTCCTGTCCAGCTCTTCGCTGTAGAAATTTTCCATGAGCATGCCTCCCTGGTAAGAGATGCTCTCCCCTGCCTCAATCTCCGTAGAGTTAACAGCGATCCAGTAGGCAGGGCCCTTTCCCTTCACCAGCAGATAGGTATAATTTTCCACCTGTTCGACAGCTTTCACTTTTACTGTATTCGTGCCATTTGTGGGCTGGTTGTTGCATCCTGTGGCAACCGCCATCAGTGCGATAATCAGAATTTTCAAGATTTTTTTCATAATCGATGTCTATGTAAAAGTCCCCTGGCGACCTTACCAGAGGACTTTCAAAAATAATAAAATATGACAAAAAAGTACTGCGAACTACTTGGAAGGATTCGGATGAGCAATTTTTGCCACCATCTCCGCATAATTGAATTGTTTATAAGTAGGGCTCTCCTCGTTGTGACAGGTTTTGCAAACTGCCTCCGTTGGATCAATCAGTCCTTTTGTCATGGCCAGCTCTTTATTCTTCATTACGGAAGCTCCCTTATACATGCTTCCGGGGCCGTGACAGGACTCACAGTAAACACCCTCATCCAGGGTAGCCGAAGCAATAAGACTGGCATCCACACGTCCAATTGTTGAATGGCACTTGATACAAGCGGCATCTGTAGTGGGGTCAGCAATACCCTTCTCGGCAGCAATTTTCTTGGATTCCTCATTGGCCAGGGTTTTCATGGCTCCGGCATGGGGCCCTTTCAACCAAATATTATACTGCTCACCCGTGGCGGGCTTAATATGGCACATCTTGCATTTGGAGGCTCCAATGTATTTAAAATTCTGGGCCATCAGGGCACCCCCTGCAAAGAAGACCAGCATTGCGAAAGTAAATACTCGTTTTGTCAACATAGCTAATTGTTTTTGGATGATTTTAGACTTATAAAGCTAAAATAATCTATTTCTGCTCAAGAATAGTTCAATTTCCGGGCCAAAATCTCTGAAAAGCAGTTATCTATAACCATTTTAAATTCTTTTTACCCCGTATCCCCTTTGGGTGCAAGGCAAAACAGGGTCCGGGATAAAAAAAAGGTCCCTCCTTCGAGGCACCTTTTTATAAAGAAAAAAGACTTATTTGGTAGACTCCCAGCCATAATTCATAGTGGAAGCCGCTCTCCACCTGGACTTGGTCATTTCATCATAAATCATGCCGTTGGCTCCGAATTTCAGGGATTTGGCATCGTATCCCAGAACACGCAGGTAAGCAGCTATCCGGGCACTGTTCTGTCCGGAGTAGCAATAAACCACAATGGTTTTGTCTGTGGGAAGCATTTTCAGAACCTCATCCACAGCCAGATCCACGTTGGGGGTGTACTGAATAGCACCTTCATTTGTCCCGGATCGAGGTATTCGGCCCCGGGCCAGTAATTGATGATGTAATAGTTATCCAGGTTGTCATATACTTCTGAATTGGAGATGGCAGCTGCACCAAAACCCTCAGCCAGAATGGTTTCCCAGCGGGCGTCAAAAATCTCTTCCGCAGTTTCAAATCCGGTGGAAAGGGTAGGAAGTTCAGTTTCATCGCCTTTGGGTGAAACATCAGATACAAAATCCCTGATGGAGGCAGTATTGGCAGACCATTTGTCGAAATATTCGGCCCAGGCGCTCATACCAAAACCCATGGAATAGACATCCTTGTATCCTGCAAGTTGCAGGAGGCAGGTCAACCAGGAAGCTGTTTGCCCGGTATAGCAGACAATGGAGATCTCGTTGTAAGATGCCAGGCCATCGATATAGTTCCTCACCTCGCCCGGCGCAAGATTCACGGCACCGGCAATATGTCCGTCATCAAAATCTGCTGCAGAACGGATATCAATTATGGTGACCTGATCTGCTGCATCAAGGGTATGCACAGCCTCAGCACTCTTGATAGCCAGTCCGGAGTTTCCGTAATTGGCAGCAGGAGATGTGGGTGATTCCAGCCATTCCACCAGCAGTTCGGCTTCATTTATTGGATCCGGATCCGGCTCATTTTCCTTTTCACAGGAAACAACAAAAAAGGAAATAAACAGGATGGCCAGCATCCATACTTTAGTCTTTGTTTTAGATTTCATATTTAGTAACTAATCAGCCTGTTCTCAAAAATAGGTGGTTATGAACAATTTTCCGTGGTTTTACACGAATTTAACTGTGATCATCTGTGGATTTCTCAGATTCAGTGGATATCAACAAAATCAGGTTGTTAATATTGATATTTAGCTGGTTAAATATTTGACATTAAAGGATTTCTATTCTTGCTTTGTTTGGAGAACAAGGAAGAATGTCCCCGGAAAAGAAAATATCATACCTGGCCAAAAAGATCGATGATCTGATTGTGCTTGTGAATCATCTATATGGGGAGATCAAAGATCTGAAGCGAGATTTAAAGAGCTCTCAACGAGAGAATAAGATACTAAAGGAGAAGCTGACCAAATACGAACATCCAAAGAACAGTAACAACAGCTCCATTCCACCCTCGAAGGATGAGAACAGGGCCTTCAAGAGCAAGAGCCTGCGTAAGAAAACCGGACGTAAGCCAGGAGGACAGAAGGGACATGAGGGTAACACCCTTGAGATGACCGATGATCCGGATCACACCATTGAACATACTCCTGAATATTGTGAATGTTGCGGAAAAGATATTGGCTCTATTCCCGGTGAGTTTGTTGCTCGTAGACAAGAAGTCGATATTCCACCTATTAAACCGGTGATCACCGAACACAGGATATACAAGAAACAGTGCAGTTGCGGACATGTTACCACTTCTGATTTTCCCAAAGGTATTACTGCATCGATTGGTTACGGTCCCATGATCGAAAGTCTGACCGGATATTTTCATTCCCGGCAATACATCCCATTCTTACGGATGCAGGAAATCTTCCGGGATATATTCT